>SKHK01000213.1 GCA_007117005.1 Paracoccaceae bacterium | reverse complement strand
TAGCCCCATCCGGCCAGCCGGGCAACAGTGCCGCGTGGTCAGGCGCGGGCGCTGTGGCGCCGGATCACGCGGGCTTTACCCAACGGCGTGACGCAGCGCTGCGCTTGACCGCATCGGGGCATGCGGCCACGCAAGGGGGCAATAGCGGCAAGCTGTGCAGCGAAAGGGCGTCATGTATCCGGTTATCCGCCTGGCGAAAGAGGTCTTCAAGTTCCGTGGCCAGACCATGGGCCTGTTCGACACGCATGTCTCGCATCACATCTGCTGGCCCTGGGACCTGGACCCGTGGATGGAGCTGAACAACGGCCGCACGCTGACGCTGTATGATCTGGGGCGGATGCCGTTTTCCCGCCGCATCGGCCTGCACGGGGCGTTGCGCGCGCAAGGCTGGGGCATGACGGTCGCCGGTAGCGCACCGCGCTATCGCCGCCGGGTGCGGATGTTCCACCGCTTCGAGTTGCACACAAGGCTGATCGGCTGGGACGGGCGTTTCGTCTATACCGAACAGGCGATGTGGCGCGGGGGCGAGGCGCTGAACCACATCCTGCTGCGCCTGGCGGCCACCGATGGCCGGGGGATCGTGCACCCGGACAACCTGATCGCCGCCATGGGCCATCCCGGGATGGAAAGCCCGGTCATGGCCGATTGGGTGCAGGCCTGGATCGCGGCCGAGGCACAGCGCCCATGGCCACCCATGCAACCGGATGCGCTGACCGGCTGACCCGCCCGCACGGGACGAAAAGAAGCATGGCGCAGCGCCGCGCGCGCAGATGCGATGGCGCGAAACCAGCCTCCTGCTTGATCTGGATCAATCCCTTACCGGCCCGATGTGATAACGATCATGTGCGCGCGTTCAGGCGTCAGCAGCCTGCCCCTTTGCGGCAGGCCGGAACCGTCGCCCGATCACGGCGCGCGGATGGACCAAGAAAAGGAGCCAACCCGTGCCAAGCCCCCTCAAACACCCTCTTGCAGCCACGGTTGCTGCGCTGGCCCTGGTCACCGCTGCGCCAGCAATGAGCGAGGATGCCGATATCCAGAGCTATGTCGACATGTTCGACCCCCTGCCCGCCATGCCGCCCATTCCGGAAGGCACCACCATGTCGCCCGAAAGGATCGACCTTGGGCGCATGCTGTTCTTCGAACCGCGGATTTCGGCCTCCGGCGTGATCAGCTGCGCCACCTGCCACAACCCTGCGCTGGGCTGGGCAGACCGCATCCCCCGCGCGGTGGGCCATGGCGGACAGGTCGGCGAGCGCAACACGCCGACCGTGCTGAATTCCGGCTGGCTGGAGGCGCAGTTCTGGGACGGGCGCGAGCCCGATCTGGAAGGCCAGGCGCTGGGGCCGATCCAGGCCGATATCGAGATGAACCTGACACTTGAAGAAGCCGTGGCGCGGCTGAACGATTTCGAGGTCTATCGCAACGCCTTCATGGCGGCCTTCCCCGATGACCCCGATCCGGTCAATGCCCCCAACGTGGCGCTGTCGATCGCCGCGTTCGAACGGACGCTGAACACCCCGAATTCGCCCTTTCAGCGCTATCTGATGGGCGACCGCATGGCGATGGACGACCAGCAGGTGCGCGGCATGCGGCTGTTCGTCGACAGCGGCTGCGTGGCCTGCCACAACGGGCCGATCCTGTCGGATAGCCAGTTCCATCGGTTCGAATTGCCGGGCTCGCGCGATGAAGGGCGCTTCCTGGTGACCGGCGACGAGCACGACCGCTTTGCCTTCCGCACGCCCACCCTGCTGAACGTCGCGGTGACCTATCCGTATTTCAACAACGGATCGGTCGACAATCTGCATGACGCGGTTCAGTTGATGGGCCAGCAGATGCTGGGCCAGGACTTTGCCGATGAAGAACTGGACGACCTGGTGGCTTTCCTGCACGCGCTGACCGGCGAGATGCCGGAGGTTGAAATCCCGGCGCTGCCCTGAGGCGCCCCCGGGATGGGCGGCCTCGCCCATCCCGCCCCGGCGCGGCCGCCGGTGTCTTGTGGTCTGTCTCTTTTAGCCGGTGTTTTCGGGCTTTTCATTGCCCCGCTGCCCCGCCTATACTCTCGCAATGCAAAGTGATTGCCCTGATTGCCCTCCCTGTACCGCTGCCGCGCCCTGCGCGGCACGCGCTTGTGGCGCGGTGAGCATTCCCTGCGGTCTACTGCTGCTTAGCAGCCTCTGAGCGTGCCCCAAGGGCGCGCCGCTCAGAGGTAGCCACGCGCCCCGTCACCCGGATACGGCAACAGCCAGACAGCATTGCGAGAAAATCATGAGTACCGAACAGGACCGCGTTCTGATCTTCGACACCACCCTGCGCGACGGCGAACAGTCGCCCGGCGCCACGATGAGCCATGACGAAAAGCTGGAGATTGCCCAGCTGCTGGACGAGATGGGCGTCGATATCATCGAGGCCGGTTTCCCCATCGCCTCGGACGGGGATTTCGAGGCGGTGAAAGCCATCGCCCAGGCCGCGAAGAACGCCACCATCTGCGGGCTGGCGCGGGCCAATTTCGCCGATATCGACCGCGCCTGGGAGGCCGTGAAACACGCTCGCAGCCCACGCATCCATACCTTTATCGGCACCTCGCCCCTGCACCGCGACATCACCGCGCTGGATCAGGACGGCATGGTCGAACGCATCCGCGCCACGGTCGAACACGCGCGCAACCTGTGCGACAATGTGCAATGGTCGCCGATGGACGCCACGCGGACCGAACACGACTACCTGTGCCGGGTGGTGGAAACCGCCATCAAGGCCGGCGCCAGCACCATCAACATCCCCGATACCGTCGGCTACACCGCACCGCGCGAATCGGCCGATCTGATCGCGATGCTGCGCGAGCGCGTGCCGGGCGCCGATGCAGTGATCTTCGCCACGCATTGCCACAACGATCTGGGCATGGCGACGGCCAATTCGCTGGCCGCGGTCGAGGCCGGCGCGCGGCAGGTAGAATGCACGATCAACGGCCTGGGCGAGCGCGCGGGCAATACCGCACTGGAAGAAGTGGTGATGGCGCTGAAGGTGCGCAACGACATCATGCCCTACCAGACCCGCATCGACAGCACCAAGATCATGCAGATCAGCCGCATGGTAGCGGCCGTGTCCGGCTTTCCGGTGCAGTACAACAAGGCCGTGGTGGGCAAGAACGCCTTTGCCCATGAATCCGGCATCCATCAGGACGGGATGCTGAAGAACGCCCAGACATTCGAGATCATGCGGCCCGAGGATGTGGGCCTGGCCTCGACCAGTCTGGTGATGGGCAAGCATTCAGGCCGCGCGGCGCTGCGCGCCAAGCTGAGCGAGCTGGGCTATGAGCTGGGCGACAACCAGTTGAAGGATGTCTTCGTGCGGTTCAAGGCGCTCGCCGACCGCAAGAAGGAGGTCTATGACGAAGACCTGATCGCGCTGATGCAGGAAAGCGCCACAGGCGGCGAGGACACGCATCTGGCGCTGCAGCGCCTGCGCGTGATCTGCGGCACCGACGGGCCGCAGGAGGCGGAACTGACGCTGGCCGTGGGCGGCGAAGCGCGCAGCATCGACGCCACCGGCGACGGGCCGGTTGACGCGTGCTTCAACGCGATCCGGATGCTCTATCCGCATGAGGCGGTGCTGGAGCTTTATCAGGTGCATGCGGTGACCGAGGGGACGGATGCCCAGGCCACCGTCAGCGTGCGGCTGGCGCTGGGCGGGCGGGTCTACACCGGACAATCATCGGACACCGATACGGTTGTGGCCTCGGCCAAGGCGTATCTGCAGGCGCTCAACAAGCTGCACCATTTTGCCGGGCGGGCGGATAATTCGGCGCTGATGCAGTCGGCGGGATGACGGAGCATGCGGGGGCTGCCCGCCCCCACACCCCCGGCCAAGGGGGGGCACGCCCCCCTTTGGATACCCCCGTGAGTATTCGGGGCAAGATGAGGGGAAGGCGGGTTATGGGCGAAACGTGATCGGCGCTGTCGGCGGCGGCACGCCCACCGGGCCGAGCCCGCCCCTTTACGGCACCGGCATGGCAAGCCTATAAGGCGCGAAACCTGTCCGGCGGCCGATGGTGCGCGGGGCGCCTTATCTTGCGGGGTCGATTTCGGATGTTTGGACTTGCTGGCCTGTTTTCGTCTGACATGGCGATCGACCTGGGCACCGCGAACACTCTTGTCTATGTCAAGGGCCGCGGGATCATCCTGAACGAGCCCTCGGTCGTGGCCTATCACGTCAAGGAGGGGCGCAAGCAGGTGCTCGCCGTGGGCGAGGATGCCAAGCTGATGCTGGGCCGCACGCCCGGCAGCATCGAGGCCATCCGCCCGATGCGCGACGGGGTGATCGCCGATTTCGACGTTGCAGAGGAAATGATCAAGCATTTCATCCGCAAGGTTCACAAACGCACGACGTTTTCGAAGCCCAAGGTCATTGTCTGCGTGCCCTATGGCGCCACGCCGGTGGAAAAGCGCGCCATCCGGCAGTCGGTCCTGTCGGCCGGCGCGCGCCGCGCGGGGCTGATCAGCGAACCCATCGCCGCGGCCATCGGCGCCGGCATGCCGATCACCGACCCGACCGGCAGCATGGTGGTGGACGTGGGCGGCGGCACCACAGAGGTGGCGGTGCTGAGCCTGGGTGACATCGTCTATGCGCGTTCAGTCCGCGTGGGTGGTGACCGGATGGACGAGGCGATCATCAGCTACCTGCGCCGCCAGCAGAACCTGCTTATAGGCGAGGCCACGGCCGAGCGGATCAAATGCACCATCGGCACCGCCCGCATGCCCGATGACGGGCGCGGGCAGGTGATGCAGATCCGCGGCCGCGACCTGCTGAACGGCGTGCCCAAGGAGATCGAGATCACCCAGGGCCATGTTGCCGAGGCGCTGTCGGAGACCGTGCAGACCATCTGCGAGGCGGTGATGATCGCGCTGGAAACGACGCCGCCGGATCTGGCCGCCGATATCGTCGACCGCGGTGTGATGCTGACCGGGGGCGGCGCGCTGCTGGGTGATCTGGACCTGGCCCTGCGCGAGCAGACCGGGCTGATCATCACCGTTGCCGACCAGTCGCTGAACTGCGTGGCGCTGGGCACCGGCAAGGCGCTGGAATACGAGCGCCAGTTGCGCCACGCCATCGATTACGAAAGCTGAAGGGGGCCCCTTCGTGGCCAGCGACCGCAACCAGGAGGCCGACTATGTCCGCCCCGTGCGGCGATTGCTTCTGGCGGTGCTGGTCATCGTTCTGGGCGGGCTGTTCCTGCTGTGGCGGGTGGACAGCCCGCGGGTAGAGCGCTTTCGCGTGGCGCTGATCGATACCGTGGTGCCGCGGATGGACTGGGCCATGGCGCCGGTCACGCGGGCCAGCAGGATGATCGAGGATTTCCGGTCCTATGCCCGCATCTATGAACAGAACCAGGAATTGCGGCGCGAATTGCAGCAGATGCGCGCATGGCGCGAGGCCGCGTTGCAGCTTGAACAGCGTAACGCGCAACTGCTGGACCTGGCGCAGGTTCGGCTGGACCCGCAACTGACCCATGTCACGGGCGTGGTGATGGCCGATGCGGGCTCGCCCTATCGCAAGTCGGTGCTGATCAATGTGGGCGCGCGGGACGGGATCATCGACGGCTGGGCGGTGATGGACGGGCTGGGGCTGGCGGGCCGGATCGCCGGGGTTGGCCAGCGCTCGTCTCGGGTGATCCTGCTTACCGATTCCAACAGCCGGGTGCCGGTGATGCTGCAGCCCTCGGGGCAGCGCGCAATTCTGAGCGGCGACAACAGCCCCGCGCCGGTGCTGGAATTCATCGAGGCGCCAGAGGACATACGCCCCGGCGACCGGGTGGTCAGCGCCTCTGACGGCGGCGTGTTTCCGCCCGGTCTGCTGGTCGGCGAGGTGGTGCAGGGCGGCGACCAGCGCCTGCGCGTGCGGCTGGCCGCCGATTACGGGCGGCTCGACTTCTTGCGGGTGCTGCGTTCGCGCCCGGCCGAACGGATCGAGCATTCCGGCGCCCTGCTGCGTCCGGTCGATGACGACGGCATGCCGCTGGACCCCGCCACCGGCGAACGGCTGGACCGGCTGGCCATCGAGGATCCCGCAACGCCGGAACCGGACCAACCCCGCCCGCCCCTGCGCCCGCGCCCTTTCGCCCCCGAGGCCCCGGACCCCACCGCGGACGAGCCCGATGGCTGAGCGTCCCCGGATCGAGATGCTGGGCTACCTGGCGCTGTTCCTGCTGTTCTTCGCGCTCACGCTGTTCTTTCGCCTGCTGCCCCTGAACACCGGCACGCAGGGCCTGCCCGGGCCCAACCTGATGCTGTGCCTGACCATGGCCTGGGTGCTGCGCCGACCCGCGCATCTGCCCGCGCCGATGATCGGGCTGGTGTTTCTGGTCGAGGACCTGTTCACCCTGCGCCCGCCGGGCCTTTGGGC
>SKHK01000276.1 GCA_007117005.1 Paracoccaceae bacterium | reverse complement strand
TCTGCGCGGCGTCCGTCGCGGCCACGGCAGGCGCCATCAGCGCCTTTTCCACCGCATCGGTGCCGCAGACCGCGCAGGTGACATGACCTGCGGTGCGCAGGGTCTCATAGGCCGAGGAAGAGGCGAACCAGCTTTCGAACCGGTGGCCCCGGCTGCATTTCAGCGCGTAACGGATCATCGACGGGTCACCGATTCCACCAGATCAGGCGTTTCTACATGGTCACGCACAGGATAGACACGTTGCACGCGGCTTCAAGGGACGCCGGCCCGACATCCCGGCACGGCAAGCCGGTCAGACGGGACGGATACGCAGCCGGGTAAGGCGGTTTTCGGCGCGTATCGCAACCTCGAACCGGAAGCCGTGAAAGCGGAAAATCTGCCCGGCCTCGGGGATCATCTGCGCCTCGTGGATCACCAGGCCCGCCACCGTGTTGGCCTCGTCATCGGGCAGCGACCAGTCCATCGCGCGGTTCAGGTCACGGATCGTCATGGCGCCATCGATCTCTATGGTGCCGCCGGGCAGACGGGTGATGGGGTCGGGCATGTCCTCGTCATGCTCGTCCTCGATATCGCCGACGATCTCTTCCAGGATATCCTCCAGCGTCACCAGCCCCAAGAGCGCGCCATATTCGTCGACCACCAGCGCGAAATGGCGTTTCTGGTGCAGGAACTGGCGCATCTGTTCGTCCAGCGGCGTGGTCTCCGGCACGAACCAGGGTTCACGCGCCACGGCCATCAGGTCCAGCCCGGTGACGGCGCCGTAATCGCCGCCGGCCTCGGCAATCAGGCGGTGCACCTCGCGGATCAGGTCGCGCGCATGGATGACACCGACGATGTTTTCAGGGTCGTCCTTCCATGCCGGCAGGCGGGTATGGGTGGAATTCACGCATTGCGCGATGATCTGTTCGACGGGTGTGTCGACATTCACGGTCTCGATCTGGCTGCGATGCAGCATCACCTCTTCGACCGTGCGGTGACCCAGATCCAGTGCGCCCAGCAGGCGATCACGGTCGGCCTTGTCGACCGCGCCCTGGGAATGGCCCAGCGCCAGCGCCCCGGCGATCTCCTCGTGATAGGACAGGACGGCGCTGTCGGGGTCGGTGCGCACGCCGAAAAGGCGCAGGATGGCGCGCACCAGCAGCCGCACTGCCTGCACCACCGGCGACAGTACCAGCACGATCAGCCGGATCGGCCCCGAGACCCGCGCGGCGGCGGTTTCGGGGTTGGTGATGGCATAGGTCTTTGGCAGCACTTCGGCGAAGATCAGCACCAGGAGCGTCATGACCAGCGTGGCCAGCGCCACACCACTGTCGCCGAAGAGCCGGGTAAACAGCGCCGTCGCCAGCGAGGCGGCAAGGATATTGACCAGGTTGTTGCCCAGAAGCACCGCGCCGATCAGCCGCTCGCTGTCTTCGGTCAGGCGCAGGGCGCGCCCGGCACCGCGCGCGCCCTTGTCGGCCTGCGCACGCAGTTTGGACCGCGACGAGGCGGTAAGCGCGGTTTCACTGCCGGAAAAGAAGCCGGATAGCACCAGCAACGCCAGGATCGCGCCGATGGTGGCCCAGAACGCGGTATCGATCATCTGCCTGCCGTATGAACCCCGGCGCGAAGTCCATCATCCCCCGCGGCCTGCGTCAAGCGCAGAGCAGTGGCGATCTGGTGCATCATGATAGCCTTCAGCGGCCGAACCGGCCCGTCAGGCGCCCCAGCTGCGCACCGGGCCGCAATCGATATGAACGAAATTCGACCGCGAATACCGGCCGATACCACCGGCGTTGCAGGCTATGGCTGCGCGCGCGATCTGCGCGACGCTGCGGTTGCGCAGCCGCAAATCGCCGGCCTGTCCAATGGTGTGGCGGGAATTGCGCGCCACGTTGCGCGACCGGCTACGCAGCATCGCGTTGGTCTGCGGCGAGCGGTAGCCGGAGAGCAGCATGTAGGGCTCGTCCACTTCAAGCAGGCGGTGCGTGGCGGCCATCAGGTCCAGCGCCCGGGTGTCGATCTGGTGCACGCGGTTGTCGCGCCAATCGCGGAAGAACCGGTTGATGGCGTCCAGCCCCTCCGGCACGTACTCGCCATCGATCCAGTAGACCATGTCCAGCCGCTCTCCCGTCCGGCCGGAGTACATGCGCAGGCGGCGAAAATCACCGGCGCCGCGGCGGATGGAAAACGCATTGGCGAAGGTCGGCGCCGCCACCACGGTCGTTGCCGCAAAAGCGCCCAGCAGTCCGCGCCGGGTCAATCCGGTCTGGCCTTCTTCCATCATGTCGGTCTGTCCCCGTTTCCTGTCTTGTCTTGTTACGCCTTGGCGCAGTAGCGGGCCGTTCCAGTTGTTGTCCGTGATGCGGCTGCCCGGCCTGCCCGCTGCAGACCCCGCAAGTTTGTTTCAGACTGATGTACCAATGCCACAGATACCCCTGCGCCCCAAGCCGGAATCAACCGATCAGCCGGCACTGACCTTGCCATCGGCAAAATTTCGCTGAAAACTGCCAATAAACTGTTTACGCACATGTTCCGGGACCCGTGGCAGGTGTCCGCGCTCACCCCTGGATTGCGCCTTCGCATTCGCCACACGTAAAATGATTTCGCAAGCCCCCTCTTCGCAGCCTACGCAACCCCTTGACGGGGGCGGCCGGGAATCGGTGTTGACAGTCTTGTGAGCGACAGGCTTGTGATGACACGGTACGGTATCGGCGATTCCTTGCCGATCAGCCGGCATGGGTTGTTGTTCGAACAGGGCCAGGAGAAGAGATTGATGACCGGTTTCGGAAACGGGCACGGCGCCGATATCGGCGCCGGAGCGGTAGACGATCGTCACGTTGCGACCACGGGGATCAAGGGCGCCACCGGCCGGCAACTTTCGCGTTTGCGGCTTTCGGGTCTGGCGCTGGTGGTGGCGCTGGGCGGCGTTCTGGCCATCCCGTCATCGCCTGCCGCGCCCCCCGGCCTGGGTGCCGCGGCGCAGGCGCAGACCTTCCCGGCCTTTCGCCAGGCGCTGGCCGAGGGGGTATCGGACAACAGCGCCCTTGCGGCCTTTTACCGTGAGACGGACTTCGCCCCGGTCTGGACCGGGGCCGAGCACGAAGCCCGCCGCAGCGCCCTGGTATCGGCACTGTCGCGCGCGGCAGAGCATGGCCTGCCGGAGGCGCGCTATGACCTGCCCGGCCTGCTGGCCGCATTCCACGCCGTCGAGAGCGAACGCGACCGCGGCTTTGCCGAGGCGCTGGCCAGCCGGACCTTTCTGCAATTCGCGCGTGACATCTCCTCGGGCGTGCTGGAACCGCAGGCGGTCATATCTCAGATCGTGCGCGAATTGCCGCGCCCGGATGCCACAAGGCTGATGCACGACTTCGCCGCGGCCGAGCCCGTCAGCTTCATTCGCAATCTGGCGCCCTCCTCGCCGGAATATGTGCGTCTGTTCCGCGCCAAGCGCGACCTGGAAGCGACCATCGCGCGCGGCGGCTGGGGCCCGCGGGTCTCCGGCACGCTGCGGCCGGGGCAATCCGGCGGCAGCGTCGTCACGCTGCGCAACCGCCTGATCGCTATGGGCTATCTGCCCCGCATCGCCACCGCCAGCTATGACGCGGCCATGCAGCAGGCCGTTCAGCGCTTTCAGATCGCTCATGGGCTGGAGCCCGACGGGATCGCCAATCAGGCCACGGTTGCGGCACTTAACGTGGAACCGCAGGAGCGTCTGCGTTCGGTCATCGTGGCGCTGGAGCGCGAACGCTGGCTGAACATTCCGCGCGGCGACCGGCACATCTGGGTGAATCTGGCCGATTTCACCTCGCGCATCGTGGACAACGACCAGGTCACGTTCGAGACGATCTCGATCATCGGGCAGCAGGCCGGCGACCGGCAGACACCCGAGTTTTCGGACCATATGACCTATCTGGAAATCAACCCCGACTGGACCATCCCGCGTTCGCTGCTGGGCGGGCGCTGGGGGGCCATTGCCGCCGGGCGTTATCAGCTGATCGACGCGCGCGGCAACATCGTGCCGGCCAGTGCCATCGATTTCTCGCGCTACACGCCGCGCACCCTGCCCTTCAACGTGCGCCAACCCCCGGGGCCGACAAACCCGCTGGGCCGGGTGAAATTCATGTTCCCCAACCCCTATGCGATCTATCTGCATGACACGCCCGAACGCGGTCTTTTCCGCAACCGGGTACGCATGTTCTCGGCCGGCTGCGTGCGGCTGAACGACCCCGAGGATTTCGCTTATGAACTGTTGTCGCGCCAGGTCGATGATCCGGTGACCTATTACCAGACCATCCTGCGCTCTGGCCGGCAGACGCGGGTTTTCCTCGATGACCCGGTGCCGGTGCATCTGGTTTACCGCACCGCCTTTACCTCGGTCACGGGCGAGTTGAACTTCCGCAACGATGCCTATGGCCGCGATGCCCGGCTCTATGACGCGCTGCGTCAGGCCGGCGTGCCGATGCAGCTGGCCGGCCTGTAAGGTCCGACATGTCACATGCCGAGGGGGTCCTTCCTGTGGGAGGACCCCTTTGTCATGCGGCGGGCAGTCTGTTGATGGCAGTGCGGATAGCGACGGGCGGCGACTTTCCATCGCCGCGCATCTGGCCTAGACCGGCGGTGTGATAGCCAGGAAGTGCCGCCATGACCCATCGCCTGTCCGATATCGCCACTGCGCTGGAGGCACGTCTGGAAGGGCGCGGCGACCTGCCCATCCGCGGCGTCAGCGAGCCTTCGCGGGCCGGGCCAGAAGATCTGGCCATGGCCATGACCCCGCAATACGGCGAGGGGCTGGCACAGGGCCAGGCCCGCGCCGCGGTACTGTGGGAGGGGGCGGACTGGCAGGCGCTGGGCCTTCAGGGCGCGCTTTTCGTGCCGCGCCCGCGTTATGCGATGGCCGGGGTGACGCGGCTGATGGACCCCGGCCCGGATATCACGCCCGGCATCCATCCCAGCGCGGTGATCGACGCCACCGCCCAGGTCGGCGAGGGCGCGGCGATCGGCCCGCTGGTGGTGATCGGCGCGGGCGCGCGGATCGGCGCGGGGGCACGCATCGGCGCGGGCTGCGTGATTGGCGCCGAGGCGGAACTGGGCGCGGGCGCGTTGCTTCTGGCCGGGGTGCGCATCGCCCGGGGCGTGCGGATCGGCGCGCGGCTGATCGCCCAGCCCGGCGCGGTGATCGGCGGTGACGGGTTTTCCTTTGTCACGCCGGAAAAGTCGGCGGCCGAGGCAGCGCGCGAATCGCTGGGCAAGGCCGCGCTGGAGGGTGGTGGCGGCAGCGGCTGGGTGCGCATCCACTCGCTGGGTGGCGTCAGCATCGGCGATGACGTGGAGATCGGCGCGAACAGTTGCATCGACCGCGGCACGGTGCGCGATACGGTCATCGGCCGGGGCACCAAGATCGACAATCTGGTGCAGGTCGGCCACAACGCCGTGATCGGTCAGGATTGCCTGCTGTGCGGTCAAAGCGGTGTCGCCGGGTCGGCGCGGATCGGCGACCGGGTGGTGCTGGGGGGCGGGACATCGGTCAGCGACAACATCACCGTGGGCGATGACGTGGTCGCCGGCGGGCGCAGCGGGATCGCGGCCAATGTGCCCTCCGGGCGCGCGGTCTTCGGCCTGCCGGCCACGAAGATGGACCACCAGATCGCCCTCTACAAGGCGCAGCGCCGCCTGCCGCGGCTGGTCGAACAGGTGGCCGAGTTGCGCAAGACGGTGCAGGCACTGACCGAACGGCTGGGTGGCGGCACCGGCCCGCGCGACTGAGCCACGCGCAACCGACAGCAGCCCCCCGCCGCGCCTATCCGATCAGCACATGCACCAGCACGGCGGCGTAAAAGACCAGGCTCGCCACCAGCACGAAGCCGTGCCAGATGGTGGTGTGAAACGGCAACCGCTTGAGCACGAAGAACACCACGCCCAGCGTGTAGATCGCCCCGCCGATGCCCATCAGAATCGTCACCGGCAGCGGCAGGGCGCGCAGCAGATCCTGCCCGGCCACAACCCCGGCCCAGCCCATGCCCAGATACAGCGCCAGCGCCAGCCAGCGCGCGCGCTCGGCCGAGATCAGCTTCATCGCCACCCCGCCCAGCGCCGTGACCCACAGCATCGCCGTCAGCGCCAGCCCCTGCCCGCTGAGCAGCGCAAAGGGCGTATAGGTGCCCGCGATCTTGATATAGATCGCGGCATGGTCCAGCCGCTGATACAGCCAGGCCCGGGCCGAGGCCGCATAGATGTTGCACAGCGCCGAAAAGCCCAGCATCGCCACCAGCGCCAGCGAATAGACCCCCACCCCGAACAGGCTGGGCAAGTCCCCCCGAAACAGCGCCGTCAGGACAATCAGCACCGGCACCGCCATCAGCGCCAGGGTCAGCCCGGTGACATGGATCACCGCATCCGACAGGCGTTCGGCACGGCTGTAGCTTTGACGGGGGCTGATCAGATGTCGCATG
>SKHK01000237.1 GCA_007117005.1 Paracoccaceae bacterium | reverse complement strand
GGGGGGCACGCCCCCCTTTGGAAACCCCGTGAGTATTTGGGGCAAAATGAAAGGGCCGGTCAGGTAAGAGGGTAGGTCAGCCGACGAGTTCCAGGCCGGAGAAGAAAAAGGCGATCTCCGTGGCGGCGGTTTCCGGCGCGTCCGAGCCGTGGACCGAATTCTCGCCGACCGAGAGGGCGAATTCCTTGCGGATGGTGCCGTCATCGGCATTGGCCGGGTTGGTCGCGCCCATCACTTCGCGGTTCTTCGCGATGGCGCCTTCGCCTTCCAGCACCTGCACCACAACCGGCTCGGAGGCCATGAAGGTGCACAGTTCGTCATAGAAGGGGCGCTCGGCATGCACGGCGTAGAACTGGCCCGCCTGCGCCTTGGACAGGTGGATGCGCTTTTGCGCGACGATGCGCAGGCCCGCATCCTCGAACTTGGCGTTGATGCGGCCGGTCAGGTTGCGGCGGGTGGCGTCGGGCTTGATGATCGACAGGGTGCGTTCGATGGCCATTTCGGTCTCCGGAAGGGTTAGGGGGCGCCGGGCGGCGCCTGAACCCGCGCCCCGTAGCACGCGCGGGGGGCGGTGAAAAGACGGCTGATCGTGCAGGGCTGCGGGCGGCGCGCGGGCTTGACCGGGGCGCGGGCATCGGGCAAGCGGGCGCCATGTTGGTGATCGACGATCTGGGCTTTGCGATGGAGGGGCGTGCGCTGTTTGCCGGCGCCAGTGCCCGCATTCCGGCCGGGCACAAGGTGGGGCTGGTAGGGCCGAACGGCGCCGGCAAGACCACGCTTTTCCGGCTGATCCGCGGCGAGATGGTGCCCGAGGCGGGGCGCATTTCCCTGCCTTCGCGCGCGCGCATCGGCGGCGTGGCGCAGGAGGTGCCAGCCGGGCCGGAAAGCCTGATGGACACGGTGCTGGCCGCCGATACCGAGCGCGCGGCCCTGATGCGTGAAGCCGAGGGCGCCACCGATCCCGCGCGCGTGGCCGATATCCAGAACCGGCTGGCCGATATCGACGCCTGGTCGGCCGAGGGGCGCGCGGCGACGATCCTGCGCGGCCTGGGCTTTACCACGGATGAGATGGCGCGCCCCTGCGCCGATTTTTCCGGCGGCTGGCGGATGCGGGTGGCACTGGCGGGCGTGCTTTTTGCCCAGCCGGACCTGTTGCTGCTGGACGAGCCCACGAATTACCTGGACCTGGAGGGCGCGCTGTGGCTGGAGGCCTATCTGGCGCGCTATCCGCATACCGTCATCGTGATCAGCCATGACCGAGGTCTGCTGAATCGGGCCGTGGGGGCGATCCTGCATCTGAGCGAGCGGAAGCTGACGCTGTATCAGGGCGGCTATGACACCTTTGCGCGCACTCGGGCCGAGCAGCAGGCGGTGGCGGCGGCCGAGGCGCGCAAGCAGGAGACGCGGCGCGCGCATCTGCAGGGTTTCGTGGACCGGTTCCGCGCCAAGGCATCGAAGGCCCGGCAGGCCCAGTCGCGGCTGAAGATGCTGGAGAAGATGACGCCCATCACGCCGCCCGCCGAGGCCGCGCGCCATGTCTTCACCTTTCCCGCGCCCGAGGAGCTGTCGCCGCCGATCCTGGCGTTGGAGGGGGTATCCGTCGGTTATGATACCCGCGCGGTGCTGAAGCGTTTGACGCTGCGCATCGACCAGGACGACCGCATCGCGCTGCTGGGTCGCAATGGCGAGGGTAAGTCCACGCTGTCAAAGCTGCTGGCCGACAAGCTGGCGCCGATGGGGGGCAAGCTGACCCGCGCCGCAAAGCTGCGGGTGGGGTATTTCGCGCAGCATCAGGTCGATGAACTGCATCTGGACGAGACGCCGCTGCAGCATATCCAGCGACTGCGCCCGAACGAGGCGCAGCCGAAGCTGCGCGCGCGGCTGGCCGGGTTCGGCCTGATGGCCGATCAGGCGGAGACCGTGGTGGGCAAGCTTTCGGGTGGGCAGAAGGCGCGGCTGTCGCTCTTGCTGGCCACACTTGATGCACCGCATCTGCTGATCCTCGACGAACCCACGAACCACCTGGACATCGAAAGCCGCGAAGCGCTGGTCGAGGCGCTGACGGCCTATACCGGCGCGGTGGTCCTGGTCAGCCATGACATGCATCTGCTGGGGCTGGTGGCGGATCGGCTGTGGCTGGTCAGCGGCGGCGAGGTCACGCCCTGGGACGAGGATCTGGACGCCTATCGCCGTTTCCTGCTGGCCGCGCCGGAGACCGAGAAGCCCGCTGCGGCGAAAACGCCGAAAAGGGCGGTTTCGGCGGACCGTATCGCCACCCTGCGCGCGACCCTGCGCAAGGCCGAGGAACGCGTGCGCAAGCTGGAGGAAATGCGCGAGAAGCTGGCCGCGAAACTGGCCGATACCGCCCTCTACGACGATGCCCGGCGCGATGAGTTGGCGGTCTGGAACCGCAAATATGCCGAAGTGATGAACGGGTTGGACCGTGCCGAGGCCTTGTGGATGGACGCGGCGCAAGCCCTTGAAAAGGCGGAAGGCCAAATGTCAGATGTTTGATTGCCTGACATTGATTTTCCGGGGGTTCGGCGCATGCTGACCGATATCGCCTTTCTGGTCCCGGTCTTCGTGACGCTTTTCGTGGTGATCGACCCGGTGGGGCTGGCGCCCTTGTTTGTGGCGCTGACCACGGGCATGACGCCGCGCCAGCGGTTGCTGGTGGGGCTGCGGGCCTGTGTGGTGTCGGTGATCCTGCTGACGCTCTTTGGCCTGGCGGGCGAGGCGATCCTTGCCGGCATTGGCATCACCCTGCCGGCCTTTCAGATCGCCGGTGGGATCCTGCTGTTTCTGACCGCGCTGGACATGTTGTTCGACCGGCGCACCCAGCGCCGCGCGGGCCACGCCCAGCAGGCCGATGACCCGTCGGTCTTTCCGCTGGCGATGCCGCTGATCGCCGGGCCGGGGGCGATGGCGGCGATGATCCTGCTGGTGGGCGAGACGGGCTGGGACTGGCAGGGCGTGGTCGCGGTGCATCTGGTCATGGTGCTGGTGATCGCGCTGGCCTTTGGCCTGTTTCTGGTGGCCGCCCCGCTGGAGCGGCTACTGGGCGCCACGGGCACCATGGTGGTGACGCGGCTTCTGGGCATGCTGCTGGCCGCGCTGTCGGTGCAATTCGTGCTCAACGGGTTGCGCGGGGCGGGGGTGCTTTAGCAGCCTGCATCCGGCGGGCCATGGCCGACCCGCATGGGCTGGCTGTTGTGATGGCGCGCAAAGACGCTATCTTCCACGGACGGGGCAAATCGTCTTGATCGCCCACACCCCTGCGCGGAGGCAGCCAGATGGAGCTTGGCGGCGACGAGATTGCCCGCATCCTGTATGTCAGCATCCTGGGCGGCGCGTTGCTGGGCTATGCGCTGGTGGCGTCGCGGGGCAATATCGGCACGCTGTTGCGGCATCTGATGCTTTGGGGTCTCTTGCTGATCGGTGTGGCTGCTGCCTATGGGCTGTGGCAGGATCAGGGGCATCGGCTGATCGGCGTGCAGCAGGAACGCGGCGGGGTCATCGAACTGACGCGGGATCGCAGCGGTCATTTCCATGTCGAGCTGAAGATTTCCGGCCCCTCGGGCAGCCCGCCCCAGACCGTCCGTTTCATGATCGACACCGGCGCCACCGACATGGTACTCAGCCGCGCCGATGCGCAGCGCCTGGGCTATGGCGAGGGGGACCTGGCCTTTCTTGGCACCGCGCGCACCGCGAATGGCATCGTTCGGACCGCGCGCGTCTGGCTGGACGAGGTCAGCCTGGGCAGCCGGACTGACCGGCGCGTGCCGGCGCTGGTCAATGAGGGCGAGCTGCATGTCTCGCTGCTAGGCATGGGCTATCTGTCGCGCTTTTCGCGTATCGAGATCGAACGCGACAGGCTGCGCATCGCGCTTTAGGGCGCGCCCCGCCGGTAGGCGGTTCCGCCGTCAGCCCTGCGCGCCGGCCTCCAGCATCCGGGTGCAGCGCAGCCGGTCACCCTGCAGGGCGAGACTGTCCAGTTGCAGAACGGCTTCCAGCCCGTGGTTGCAATCGACCAGATCGTGCAGGCTCAGCGGGTCCAGCGCGGCATAAAAGGCCTCGACTGCGCGGGCCAGATGCGCGCCCATGCGGCAGACGCCGTTCAGCGGGCAGGTATTGTTGTCCGAAAAACACTCGATGAAAGGCAGATCGGCCTCGAACGCGCGAAAGACGGCGCCGACGCTGATATCCTGCGCAGCGCGGGCCAGTGCGAAACCGCCATGCCGGCCGCGCTGCGTGGCGATGAACCCGGCCTGCGCCAGTTGGTTGATCACCTGCGCCAAGTGATTTTCCGAGGCATTGATCGCCGCGGCCACATCGGCCTTTCGGACCAGTCGCCCCTTGTTCACGGCACAGACCATCAGGGTTCTGAGGGCCAGATTGGTCCGCATGGTCAGGCGCATGTTTTTTCCTTCGCTCTGGCCGCATGGGCCGACAGGGCAGAGGATAGGGTGCGGGTGGCAGCGGCCACCTTGACCTCGATCAAATACAGCGGGCACCGGGCGGTATAACATACGCTCAAGACGCATTTTTGTGCCGCGGCGCCTGGAGGAGGCGCCAAAGACTGGTCGCAAATCTGCGCAAAAGCGCAGGCCCTGCAAAGCATACCATTGCATTCCGACGGCGAATATGCATTCACTATATTACATATTCGCATCTGACATGACTATCGGAGGAAACATGCCAGACAATCTCGATTTCGCCGCCACGCGCCGTGGCTTTCTGGGTCTGGCTGCCGGGGGGGCGGCGCTGGCCACCACGGCGCCGGCCGTGCAGTCCAGCACCGTGCGAACCTCTGCGCGGATCGTCATTCTGGGCGCCGGCGCCGGTGGAGCGTCCATCGCCAACCGGCTGGCCAACCGCCTGGACGGGGCACAGATCACCATTCTGGATGGGCGCCAGCAGCATTGGTACCAGCCCGGCTTCACCCTGGTGGCGGCCGGCCTGCGCCCGGCCAGCTATGCCACCAGCGGCACGGGTGACTGGCTGCCGCGCAGCGTGACCTGGGTGCAGGAATACGCCGCCGAGATCGACCCCGAGGCCAATGTCGTCACCACCACCGGCGGGCAGCGGCTGCCCTACGACTATCTGATCGTGTCGACCGGGCTGGAACTGGACTGGGACGCGATCGAAGGCTTCGACATGGCGCTTGTCGGCCCCGAACACGGCATCAGCGCCCATTATGCCAGCCCGGAGATGGCAGAGGTCAGCTGGCGCGCGCTGGACAAGTTCACCGACGAGGGCGGCATGGGCCTGTTCGGCCGTCCGGCGACCGAGATGAAATGCGCCGGCGCCCCGGTCAAGATCTGCTTCCTGGCCGAGGATATCGCCACCCGCAAGGGCAACCGCGACCGCACGCAGTTCATCTACAACGCCCAGACCACCAACCTGTTCGGTGTGCCGGTGGTCCATCACCGCGTCACCCAGTTCATGCATGAGCGCGACATCGCGTATCGCTACAACCATGTGCTGACCGCCATCGACCCGGGCAGCAAGGTGGCGACCTATGCCACCCCGGACGGCGATGTGCAGACCGAGTATGACTTCATCAACGTGGTGCCGCCGCAACGCGCCCCGCAGGTTGTCCGCGAATCGGGCCTTGCGCATCCCGAGATGTGGCTGGACCAGGGCTGGATCGACGTGGACCGCGGCACGCTGCGGCATCTGCGGTATGCCAATATCTTCGGTATCGGCGATATCAACGGCGTGCCGCGCGGCAAGACCGCGGCCAGCGTCAAATGGCATCTGCCGGTGGTCGAGGATCATCTGATCTCGGAAATCCAGGGACGCGAAGGCACGCAGATCTTCAATGGCTACACGTCCTGCCCGCTGATCACGCGTATCGGCCGCGCGCTGCTGGTCGAGTTCAACTACGGACCGGACCTGCAACCATCCTTCCCCGGCGTGGTGTCGCCGCTGGATGAACTCTGGGTGTCCTGGGCGATGAAGGTCTTCGCGCTGAAACCCACCTACAACGCCATGCTGCGCGGCGTCGCCTGATTGCCGGACAAAGGGGAGACTGACCCATGGAAGAGATGAGCATTGGCGTTCTGATCGCCGTTTTCGAGGAAATGTTCGGCCGCATCTGGTGGTGGGCCATGGTCGTGGTGGCCGTGGTGATCACGGCGGCCTGGGTTTATGTGCTGGTCCGCGACCGGAAGCTGTCCTGGCGGAAATACCTGCTGGCGCAACTGTCCATGCCCATCGGCGCGGTGGCCGCCGTCTGGTTCGTGATGGCGCGCACCGGGTCCGGCCTGCACCATATGGGCGGGCCGCTGGACTGGCTTGCCATCCTGGGCATTGCGGCCGCCGGCGCAGTGGGTTTCGCTATCCTGGTCTATGTGCTGCAATCGCTGATCTGGCCGCCAAAATCGGGCGAAGAGGCCTGAACCCATCCCCGACGATAAGACTGGACAAT
>SKHK01000146.1 GCA_007117005.1 Paracoccaceae bacterium | reverse complement strand
GCCTCTGCCTCGGCCCCGGCCAGCGCCTCGGGGTCGGGTTCGATCTCTACCTGCTGCAGGCGCAGGGCGGTGACATGGATGGTCGTCGGCTGGCCGGGCAGGATGCCCAGCGCATTCGCCGCCTCGGATGATATCTGGAAACGCGGGCCCGGGTTCTCGCGCTCGCGCCGGAACAGCGCGCCGATCACGGTCTCGCCGGTCTCGTCATTGCGGATAAGGACGCGTTCGGGGTCCGTGGCCGAAGGATGCGCCACCCAGACCCCGCCAAGCGATGGGCGCCCGTCCCACAGTCCGGATTCTTCCAGCCGGAACACTTCCGGCGCCTCGATATCGCGCTCGACGGTGCGTGCCGCGACATCGCGTGCAGCGCCCGTGCCGGTGGCCCGCGTGGCGCCATCGCCGCCGAAGCCCCCTCCTTCGCAGGCGGCCAGCGCAAAGGCGCCGCACAACAGTGCCGCCCTGACTGACAGACGGAATACGGGTGTCGAAAGGGGGCGCGCCCCGAAAACTGCTCGTGCCATCATGACCTCATGCCACAGGTGCATCGCATCATGGCGACGATGCAGCGGCGTTATCATCACCGGCTCTTTGGCGGCCGGCATGACGGGGACTATAGCCGCTTGCCGTGTATAAAGAAAGAGGCGTGATGGCGCCCGGTGAAAGGTGCGCGCGATGCGGGCGGTCAGCGGTTCTGCGTCATGGTCAGCGTGATCTCTCCGTCGCATCGCCCAAAGCCGTTTCCTACCCAGACGCCGTATTCCCCACGCCCCGGTGCCACCAGCACCAGGGCGCGCGGGTCGTCGTCTTCGGTCTGGCGGCTGTCATGCCAGTCGCCGCCCGGATCGTACAGAAGGATGAACGGGTTGCACCGGCCAGAGACTTCGATCCGAAGGTCGCGCCTGCGCTGGTTGGCGGGGATATCAAGGGTCAGGCCCGGCGCTGTCTGGACGAACCCGCGGCTGCGTCGGTCGAGGCAGTCGCTCAGGCTGACATGCCCGCCGGTCTGCAGGCGGTGCTGCACTGTCCGGAAACGCGCGGTCAGCGTGATCGGCTCTGTCGTCGGGGCGGCCGCCGGGTCAGGGCAGTTGCCCCCGGCCGGGGCCGGTGAGACCGCGAGAAGCGACAGCAGCAGGCTGGCTACGGCAAGGGCTGCGGGCGCTGTCAGGCGGTGAAAAAGGCCGAGCAGGCCGGATGCACGCATGGTCATCCCCTTTCGTCCCAGCGCGGCGGCATTGCCCGCAACGCCGCCGCATCACGCCACAGGTGTGGCGGAGCTGTCAAAGAAAAACACCCCGACAGACAGGGCGGCGCCGATATTCAGCCCTGATCGCGCCAGCGATTGACCAGCGGATAGCGCCGGTCCGGCCCGAAGGCGCGCATGGTCAGTCGCACCCCAGGCGGGGCCTGATAGCGCTTCCATTCCGAGATGTTCAGCAGGTGCTCCACCCGCTTGACCATCTCGTGCTCATAGCCCTGCGCGACCAGATCGGCGACGGCGCAATCGCCCTCTACCAGCCCCTGAAGGATGGCATCGAGCACGGGATAGGGGGGCAGGCTGTCCTCGTCGCGCTGATCCTCGCGCAGTTCGGCCGAGGGGGGCTTTTCGATGACGCGCGGCGGGATGACGGTGCCGGCGGGCGCGCGCATCCAGGGGCGGTGATTGGCGTTGCGCCAGCGGCAGGCGTCGAAGACCCGGGTCTTGTACAGGTCCTTGATCGGGTTGAAGGCGCCGTTCATGTCGCCGTAGATGGTGGCATAACCCACCGCCATTTCGGATTTGTTGCCGGTGGTCAGCAAGAGCCCGCCCAGCTTGTTCGCCACCGCCATCAGCAGGGTGCCGCGCAGGCGGGACTGGATGTTTTCCTCGGTGATATCTTCGGCCAGCCCCTGGAACACCGGGGCCAACGCCTGATTGACCGCAGCCTGCGCGCCGGTGATCGGCACCTCGTCCAGCCGGGTGCCCAGATTGGCGGCGGTGGCTGCCGCGTCTTCCAGCGAATGGGCCGAGGTGAAGCGCGAGGGCAGCATCAGGCAATGCACGTTTTCCGGCCCCAGCGCATCGGCCGCCACCGTGGCCACCAGCGCCGAGTCGATGCCCCCCGAAAGCCCCAGCACCACGCGCGAGAAGCCGGACTTGGTGACGTAATCCCGCGTGCCCAGCACCATCGCGTGATAGTCGCGTTCGGTATCGTCGGGCATCGGGGCCCTGTCGGCGGGCTGGGCGCGCCAGCCTTCGGGCGTCCGGGTGAAATCGACATGGGCCAGCGCCTCGGTGAAGCCGGGCATCAGCGCGGCCAGTTTGCCGCCCGGGTTCAGCACGAAGCTGGTGCCGTCAAAGACCTGATCGTCCTGCCCGCCGACCAGGTTCAGATAAACCAGCGGCAGGCCCGTTTCGACCACGCGGGCGACCATATGCCCCATGCGGGTGTCAAAGCGGCCCCGCGCATAGGGCGAGCCGTTGGGCACCAGCAGGATCTCGGCCCCCGATTCCGCCTGCGCCTCGGCCACATCATCGAACCAGGCATCCTCGCAGATCGGTGTGCCGATGCGCAGCGGGCCCAGGCGATAGGGGCCGGAGATATCGGCGGGCTTGAACAGGCGGCGTTCGTCAAAGACCTGTTCATTGGGCAGGTGATGCTTGCGCACGATGGTCTGGATGCGGCCGCGTTCCAGCACATACCAGGCGTTGTATAGCCGGTCGCCCTGCAGTTCCGGCGCGCCGATCCCAATGGCGGGCCCGTCGGCGCAGCGTTCGGCCAGCGCCTGAACATGCGCCATGGCATCGCGCGCGAATGCCGGTTTCATCACCAGATCCTGCGTCTGATAGCCGGTCAGGAACATCTCCGGCAGGGCAAGCATGTCGGCGCCGGCATCGCGTGCGGCCAACCAGGCGGCATGCGCCTTGTCGGCATTGGCGCCCAGCGCGCCAACGGTGGGGTTGAGCTGGGCAAGGGTCAGGCGGAAACTGTCTGCCATGCGCGGGCCTTCCGGAAATCCAAAGGGCTAGATAGCAGGTTGCGCGCCACGGGGAAGGGGGCCGGGTGCAAGCGGGCACCCGCGCCGGCAAACCCGTCAGTAGCTGTAATCGCCATAGATGCGCGTCAGATCGCCCTGCCAGTCGCCATGATAGCGTGCCAGCAACTCGTCCGCCGGGGTCTGCCCGGTCTCGATACTGTCCTTCAGCGCGTTCAGGAAATGCGTCTCGTCGGGCAGCATGCCGCCCGCGCCCTGCCGCGCGCGGGCCTTCAGGCCAGCCTCGGCCAGGGCCACTACCTCTCTTGCCAGATCGTGCATGTTGATCCCGCCGACCTGTGCTGCCAGCCCGTCCCGGCTTGCCGCCACGCGCAGCGCCTCACGCGTTTCGGCGTCCCAGCCCTTTGCCAGGTCCCAGGCGGCGTCCAGTGCGCCCTGGTCATACATCAGCCCCACCCAAAGCGCCGGCAGCGCGCAAAGCCGCCGCCACGGCCCGCCATCGGCGCCGCGCATCTCGATGTATTTCTTCACCCGCGCCTCGGGGAAAATCGTGGTCAGATGGTCGGCCCAGTCCGACAGCGTGGGCACCTCACCCGGCAGGGCGGGCAGGCGGCCATCCAGAAAGTCGCGAAAGGACATGCCCAGCGCGTCGATATAGACCCCGTCGCGATAGACGAAATACATCGGCACATCGAGCGCATAGTCCACCCAGGCATCGAAGCCGAAACCGTCGTCAAAAACAAAAGGCAGCATCCCGGTGCGGTCGGCGTCCAGGTCACGCCAGATGCGCGAGCGCCAGGATTTGTGGCCGTTGGGCGCGCCCTCGAAAAAGGGCGAATTGGCGAAAAGCGCGGTGGCGACGGGCTGCAGGGCCAGCGCCACGCGCAGTTTCTGCACCATGTCGGCCTCTGACGCGAAATCCAGGTTAACCTGCACCGTGCAGGTGCGATACATCATCTGCGTGCCATGGGTACCCACGCGGCCCATGTAATCTGTCATCAGCCGGTAACGGCCCTTTGGCATCATCGGCATGTCCTCATGCCGCCAGATAGGCGCGGCGCCAAGGCCGATGAAGCCGATGCGCAGATCGTCGGCCACAGCCTTCACCTGGCGCAGATGCTCGTTCACCTCGTCACAGGTCTGGTGGATGTTGTCCAGCGGCGCGCCGGATAGTTCCAGCTGGCCGCCGGGTTCCAGGCTGACATTCGCGCCGTCCTTGACCAGCCCGATGATGTTGCTGGCCTCCAGCACCGGTTCCCAAGCGAACCGGTCGCGCAGCCCCTCCAGCATCGCCTTGATGGATCGCGGGCCGTCATAGGGCAGGGGTTGCAGGCTGTCGTGGCAATAGCCGAATTTCTCGTGCTCGGTGCCGATGCGCCAGTCGGTGCGCGGCTTGCAGCCCGAGGCCAGGTATTCGGCCAGCTGGTCACGGTGCTCGATCGGCCCGCCGCCGGATTGAGGGATGGACATGGGCTGATCTCCGGTCTGGCTGTCTGGCCCCGTGTGACCTGTCTTGCCCGCAGGCTCAAGTCAAGAGCGCAGGTGCCGCGTCGCGCCGCCAGACCGGCCGCGCGCGCGGGCCGGGGCCAGCGGCGGCCATGCGGGTCAGGTGCGACAGGCTGAGGCCCGGCAGGGTGGCAAAGGCATCGAACAGCGCCTCTGCCCCGGCGGCGTCGATGGGGATCGCCAGATGCTGACCGCCCGGCCCCATCACCACCCAGCGCCGGCCGTCGGCCGCAAGAGAGATCTGCGCGATCTCATCGAGCGCGATGAAACCGCCGCCGATGGCGTCGCCCGGTGCGAACCAGGCGATCTGCCCCTCGACCACCCGCACCACCCCCGGCCCGGGCACCGGCCCGCGCGGCATGAACCGCGCCCGGCGCGCGCCGTTCACCGCCAGCGCCAGCCCGGCCAGCGCCACCAGCCCGCCCAACCCCTTGATCAGCGCGGCAGGCTGGGTGAGCATCCATGCGCCGAAGCTCACCAGTGCCAGCCCCACCAGCGCCTCTCGCCAGCGCCATGCCAGGGCGCGGACCTCGGGGCGGATCATGGCCGCACCCCGGTCCAGTCGCCGACCCAATCCCCCACTGCCGCCTGCCAGAGCGTGATGGCGGCCACGGCAGCGGTATCGGCACGCAGCACGCGCGGACCCAGCGCCATGGGCCGGATGAAGGGCAGGGCGGCAAGGCGCGCGCGCTCGGTGGGCGAGAACCCGCCCTCGGGGCCGATCAGGATGGCGGCGGGGCCGGGTTCCGGTGGCGCGGGGCGGGCGCCGCCCGTGGCCAGCGCCTCGTCGCCCCAATAGAGCAACCGCCCGGCGGGCCAGTCACCCAGCACCGCGGGTAGCGGGCTCAGGTCATCGACCGGGGGAACAAAGGTGCCGCCGCATTGCTCGGCGGCCTCTACCGCGTGGGCCTGCAGGCGGTCACGGCGGATACGCTCGGCATTGGTGAAATCGGTCTGCACCGGGCAGATGCGCGCCGCGCCCAGTTCGGTCGCCTTTTCGACGATGAAATCGGTGCGCGCCTTCTTGATCGGGGCAAAGAACAACCACAGGTCCGGGGGGGTGTGCTGCGGGGCGGTCTGCGCGCGGCACAGGGCCGTGCCTCCGCGCTTGCCGGCCTCGGTGATTTCGGCTGCCCATTCGCCGCTTTTTCCGTCAAACAGCGCCACCATCGCGCCGGGCGCCAACCGCATGACGCTGAACAGGTAACGCGCGGCGGCTTCATTCAGGGCGACAGGTTGCCCTTCGCCCAGCGCCTGCTCTACATACAGGCGCACGCGTGGACGCTGCAGCGTCGGAGAGGGCGGCATGGTCGTCATGCAGGGAAACTTATGACCGGGAACGAACAAAGGCCAGAGCCGGAGACGAAGCCGGAAACAGAGAAAGACGGCGCCATCGCCGACCGGGTGCAGGGCAACTGGGTGGACACCCATGCGCCGGCCGACCTGCAGCCCTATCTGCGCCTCAGCCGCGCCGACCGGCCCATCGGCACCTGGCTTTTGCTGCTGCCCTGCTGGTGGGGTCTCTTGCTGGGCGCGCTGGCAGAGCCGGACCTGCGCGGCTGGCTGACCGTCTGGATCTTTGCCGCCACTGCCGTCGGCGCCTTTCTGATGCGCGGCGCGGGCTGCACCTGGAACGACATCACCGACCGCGATATCGACGGCATGGTGGACCGCACCCGCAACCGCCCCCTGGCGGCGGGCCATGTCACCGTGCGCGAGGCGGCGATCTGGATGGGTATTCAGGCGCTGGCAGGCTTCTTCATCCTGCTGACCTTCAACGCCGCGGCCATCGCGCTGGGCGTGCTGGCGTTGTTGCCGGTGGCGATCTATCCCTTTGCCAAGCGGTTTACCTGGTGGCCCCAGGCGTTTCTGGGCATCGCCTTCAACTGGGGCGCGCTGCTGGCCTGGACGGCGCAGACCGGCAGCCTGGCCCTGCCGGCGGTGTTCCTGTATCTGGCCGGCATCG
>SKHK01000314.1 GCA_007117005.1 Paracoccaceae bacterium | reverse complement strand
TTGCCGAGGGGGTGGATGCCATCCTGACCCCCGCCACGCCGTCGGCCGCCTTTGGCCTGGGCGCGATGCAGGATGCCGATCCGGTGCAGATGTATCTCAACGACATCTTCACCGTGCCGGTGAACATGGCGGGGTTGCCGGGCATCGCCCTGCCCGCGGGGTTGGGCGCGCAGGGCCTGCCTCTGGGGCTGCAACTGATCGGCCGGCCGTGGGATGAGGCCGGGTTGCTGAATCTCGCCCATGTGCTGGAGGGCGCGGCGGGCTTTGTTTCCAAACCCGCCCGCTGGTGGTAACCTGCGGCCCGACAGACAGAGCAGAGACAGCAGTATGATCCGCAGTTTTCTTGTCGCCGGCGCGGCCATACTGGCCGTCACCGCCTGCACAGATCTTGGCGGCGGCGTCAGGGCGCCCGGCGAACGCGGCGGCGCCCCGTTCTCGGTCCCGCCCGAAACGCCCGGCGCGCCGCTCACCGCCCCCATGCGCACCGAACCGCGCGCGGACGCGGGCACAGGAACCGGCGCCCCCACGGATGACGCAACGCCGGCGCCGACACGCGTCGACCGCGACACCGCCCCCCCGCCGCCGGATGGCGAGACCCCGCGCCCGCCGCAGGAAGGCCCCCGTTTCGGCGTGCCCGCGCAGGGCGACGAGGTGCCGCTGGTCCGCGTGGAACCCACCACCGATGCCGATGACAACGGCCCTGATCTGGTGGCCTATGCCTTGCGGACGACCCATGCCGTGGGCACCGAGCGCCACACCCGGCGCCATCCGCTGCGCTGGCGGGTCTGGGAGCGCAATTGCCTGCAGTTCGCCGATCAGAACAGCGCGCAGGAGGCCTTTCTGGCCGCCGGCGGACCGGAACGGGACCGGCTGAACCTGGACCCGGACGGCGACGGCTTTGCCTGCTGGTGGGACCCCGAACCCATCCGCCGCGCCATGCGGGCGGCCGGTGACTGACCAGCCGGGCGCCGTTGCAGCAGACGGCCTGGCCGGGGTGGTCTGGCATCCCTCGCCCAATTTCGGGCCGCGCCGGGACGGGCTGACCCCGCGCCTGATCGTGCTGCATTACACCCAGATGGCCGACGCCCGCCAGGCGCTTGAGCGGTTGTGCGACCCCGACGCCGCAGTTTCGGCGCATTACCTGATCGGGGCCTGCGGCACCGTCTGGCAGCTTGTCGAAGAGAGAGCGCGCGCCTGGCACGCCGGGGCGGGCAGCTGGCGGGGGCAGGAGGATGTGAATTCCCGCTCCATCGGGATCGAATTGGACAATGACGGCGCCAGCCCCTTTGCCGCGCCGCTGATGCTAGCGCTGGAGCGGCTCTTGCCGGCCATCCGCCGCCGCTGGGCCATTCCACCCGAGGGCGTCATCGCCCATTCCGATATGGCGCCGACCCGAAAGGCCGACCCCGGCCCGCGCTTTGACTGGCGGCGCCTGGCGCTGCGCGGCGATGCGGTCTGGCCCGCGCCGGGGATGGCCGCGGGCCGTGCCGAAACGTCCCTTGCCGCTTCGCTGGACAGGCTGGGCTATCCGCCGGTCAGCCCGGATGAACGCCTGCGGGCCTTTCGCCTACGCTTCCGCCCAGGTGCAACGGGGCCGGAGACCGCCACGGACCGCGCGCTGGCGGCAGCGCTGGCGGAGGGAGAGCTTTTGAGAAAATCAGCTCAGGTATATGAATAATAGTTATTATACAATTGTCTGTCATCAAATGTCATGCATTGCAGAGCCTCCTCATGGAGTGTTCTGCCAACGGGGTGGGGAAGCGAAGCCAGGCGCGACGATGAAACCGCTTCCGCCCGCGCGCCATTCGGCGTATAGGGCAGGCGACATCGCTTACCCCCATGCGCACCCAAGCGAACAGATGGAGCATCGCCCATGAAGGCTGCGGTCATCACCTTTCCCGGATCGAACTGCGACCGTGACCTCGCGGTCGCCTTTGCCCGCGCCGGCGCCGAGGTCACGCGCGTCTGGCACAAGGACACCACCCTGCCGGACGGGATCGATATCGTCGGCCTGCCCGGCGGCTTTTCCTTTGGTGACTATCTGCGCTGCGGGGCGATCGCCGCGCGCGCGCCGATCACCCGCGCCATCGCCGATTTCGCCGCCCGCGGCGGCCATGTGCTGGGCATCTGCAACGGCTTTCAGGTCCTGACCGAGGCAGGCTTGCTGCCTGGCGTGCTGATGCGCAATGCCGCACTGAAATTCGTCTGCCGCCCGGTGGCGCTGAGCGTGGCCAGCACCGACAGCCCCTTCACCGCCGGCTATCGCCCGGATCAGCACATCACCATCCCCGTCGCCCATCATGACGGCAATTATCAGGCCGACCCCGAGACGCTGGCGCGGCTGCAGGGCGAGGGCCGGATCGCCTTTCGATACGTGGCAAACCCCAACGGCTCGACCGATGACATCGCCGGTATCCTGTCGGAGAACCGCCGCGTGCTGGGCATGATGCCGCATCCCGAACGCGCCTGCGACCCCGCCCAGGGCGGCACCGATGGCGCCGCGCTGTTCGCCGCCCTGCAGGCCGCGCTGGTTGCAGCCTGAACACGGGCGCGAAACGGCATGCAACTGGCGCCGCATCGCCTATGGGGCGCCAACATGCTTGAGCCGCTATCGCCGCGGCCATAACATGCGCCGATGACCGCACGCTCGTCCCATCTGTCCCTGCGCCCCGCCGATGACGCGCCTGCGGCGATCGGCATACCGCTATGGAGCAGGCTGGCCATCGTGGGCCTGACGCTGGCGGCGGCGGTTTCTGTCTGGGTGCTGAACCAGTGGCTGACCGAGCGCTTCACCCAGGAATCGCGCAACCGGGCCGAATTGCGGCTGGTCCTTTACGCCGGCAATATCGAGGCAGAGTTGCAGCGCAACCAGGTGGTGCCGGTGCTTCTGTCACGGGACCCGGCGCTGCGCGCGGCGCTGGAAACCGGCAGCTATGCCACGATATCGCAGGTGCTGATCGACCTGCAGGGCGAGCTGGGCGCCGCAGCGATCGAATTGCTGGATGCCGATGCGATGGTCGTGGCGACCAGTGACCGGGACAGGCTGGCCTCCAGCCGGGAAGGCGCGCAAGCCTTTGTCGAGGCGCGGCGCACGGCGGAGACGGTCTTCACCGTCTATGAGCGCAGCACCGGCGGCTATGGCTTTGCCTTCTCACGGGCCATTCGCGATGGCGAGCAGGTCCTGGGCGTGGTGATCGTCGAGGTCGATCTGCTGAAATTCGAACGAAGCTGGGCCGGGTTCACCGCGCAGGTGGCGATGACCGACAGCGCCGGGCGGATCATCCTGTCCACCGAACCGCGCTGGCGTGGCCGCACCGAGGAAGAGGCGCTGGCGCTGCACGCGGCGCCCACGCCCTTCATGCGGTTCCTGCGCTCAGCCGCCGACTGGGCCGGGCGCGGTCCGGATGCCCATATCGGCAATGCCGGGGTGCTGCGGTCGGAGACGCGTATCGCGCACCGCGGCTGGCGGATGGTCACCTTCAACCAGTATGACGAGGTGCGCGAGCAGGTGAACGGCGTGCTGGCGCTGGTCATCAGCGGTTACGCGCTGATCCTGGTGCTGGTCTTCTACCTGATGTCGCGCCGCGCCTGGCTGCAATCGGCCGCCTTCGAGCGCGAATCAGCCGAGCTGCGCCGCCTGAACCTGGCTCTTCAGCGCGAGATCGCCGCGCGCGAGAAGGTCCAGAAGGACCTGACCGTGGCCGAGCAGACCCTTGCGCAATCGTCCAAACTGGCCGTGCTGGGCGAAATGTCGGCCGCAGTCAGCCATGAGTTGAACCAGCCGCTGGCGGCGATGAAGACCTATCTGGCCGGCGCGCGCTTGTTGCTGACGCGGCGGCGCGCCGAAGAGGCACTGGTGGCCTTTCAACGCCTGGACGACCTGATCGACCGGATGGGGGCGATCACGCGGCAGCTGAAATCCTATGCGCGTAAGGGGGGCGATGCCTTTGCCCCCGTCGATCTGCGCACCTGCATAACCGAGGCGCTGGCGATGATGGAACCGCGCCTGCGCGAATGCCGCGTGCTGGTGGTGCGCACCCTGCCCAAGCAACCGGTGATGGTTCTGGGCGACAGGCTGCGGCTGGAACAGGTGATCGTCAACCTGATGCGCAATGCCGTCGATGCCACCACACAGGTCAATGCACCGCAAATCGACGTGATCCTGACCGAAGGGGATACGGCAACCCTGCGGATCCGTGATAACGGCACAGGCATTGCCGAGATCGACAAGATATTCGAGCCCTTTTACACCTCTAAAAGTGCCGGTGCCGGGGTGGGGCTGGGGTTGGCGATCTCATCCAGTATCGTCGCCGATCACGGCGGGCGCCTGAGCGCGAGCAATGCTGCCGACGGGGGCGCCGTGTTCGACGTGGCGCTACCGCTATTGGGCGATGATGGTCTGTCAGTGGCGCCGACGTCCGGCGACACGCGCGCGAACCCGGGTCGGATACCGGCATGACGCCGGACAGGGGAAGTGGAAGGAAGAACTGCCATGAATGACACCGATCAGGTCGAGGCTCGTGCCGCCACCGATGGCGAGGCCGTGACGCCGCCCGCCGAACCGTCGCGCGTTCTGGTCATCGATGACGAGAAGGACATGCGCGATTCCATCGCGCAATGGCTTTCGCTTTCCGGTTTTCAGGCGGAAACCCATGCCAGCGCCGAGGACGCCCTGCGCGTGCTGGGACCGGATTTCAACGGGGTGGTGATTTCCGACATCCGCATGCCGGGCATGGGCGGTATGGCGCTGCTGAAAAAGCTTACCGGGACCGATGGCAGCCTGCCGGTGATCCTGATCACCGGGCATGGCGATGTGCCCATGGCGGTCGAGGCGATGCGGCTGGGGGCGTTCGACTTTCTGGAAAAACCCTTCGACCCCGAACAGATGACCGCGCTGGTGCGCCGCGCGCTGAAGGCCCGCGCGGTGGCGCTGGAATCACGTGCGCTGCGCCAGGAACTGGCCGATGGCCGCACCCTGATGCAGCGCCTGGTGGGCAACGCGCCGGAAATGGTGCGGCTGCGCGACGACATCCTGGACTACGGCCAGGCCGACGGGCATGTCCTGATCGATGGCGAGACCGGCACCGGCAAGACGCTGGTCGCCCAGGCGCTGCATGCCGTGGGCCCGCGGGCGGGCAAGCGGTTCATCAGCGTCTCTTGCCTGGGCCTGGATGACGAAACGCTGGCCGCGCGGCTTTTCGGCAGCGATGCGCCCAGCGGCACCGACCTGCCGCTGGTGGAGGAAGCACGCGGCGGGACGCTGTGCCTGGAGGATATCGAGGCGCTGAGCCCCACGCTGCAGGCCCGCCTGCTGGCCTATATCAACGAACAGGGCAGCGCGGCGGCCACGCGAATCGTGGCGATCTGCAACGCGCACGAACCCGGGCGCACGCTGGAGGACGCGCTGCGCCCGGATCTCTTTTTCCGTCTGGCTGCGATGAAGATTACCCTCCCGCCGCTGCGCGCGCGGGGCGAGGATATCCTGGCGCTGTTCAACGCCTATTGCGCCCGTTTCGCCGAGGAATACGGCAGCCCCGCGCCAGAGCTTTCCGCCCAGGACGCCGCCCATCTGCTGCAGGCGCCCTGGCCCGGCAATATCCGCCAGTTGATTTCCATTGCCGAACAGGCGGTGCTGCAGAAACGGCGGGACAGCGGGACCGTGGTGTCGCTGATGATCGCCGAAAACGAGGCCGCGGGCGGGGCGCTGACCACCGAGGGCAAGCCGCTGAAGGAATATGTCGAGGCCTTCGAGCGCACGCTGATCGACAACACCATGCGCCGGCACAAGGGGTCGATCACCGCGGTGATGGAGGAGCTGAGCCTGCCGCGCCGGACGCTGAACGAGAAAATGGCGAAATACGGGCTGAGCCGGGTCGATTACGTCTGACCCGGCCCGCCGGGGCAGACCGCCGGAGGCTGGGGACAAAGGCGCGCACAGGCGGCACGGCTGACCCGGGCATGGCCGCCCATCCGCCGGGCAGATTGCGCCCCCGCGAAAGAAAATTGCCGGCTTTCGGCTTTTTCCTTTCAGACGGGCTCTGGAAATCAGCCATTTCGTGCTATCGTTTCCTTACCTGAAAACTGGAGGGTTGATCATGAAAGTGAAGACGTTCCTGGTTGCCGCTGTTCTGGCGATGACCCCGGGGCTGGCCATGGCCATGGGTGGCTGCGGCTCGATGACGCCGACCACGGCCTCGGCCTGCGGCGAGGGCCAGGTCTGGGATGCCGATACCCGCGCCTGCGTTACGCCCCTGAGCAGCTGAACGGCTGACCACCAACGCGTTCAGCCGGTCACCCGGCTGGCAGGAAAACCATGCCGCGCATGCGTGCGGCGCCAGGCCCCGGGGCATTGCTCGCCGGGGCCTTGCCATGTCACCAACGCAAGACAGCAAAAAGGAGCATACGCATGAGCCCCAAGCCCGATTGCCCGCAGACCGCCCCCTACCCGGTCGAGGTGGAGGCCGGGAAGA
>SKHK01000101.1 GCA_007117005.1 Paracoccaceae bacterium | reverse complement strand
GCGGCATCCAGGGCGGGCTGGCCGCGACCTGCGTGCTGACCTGCATGATGTTCGCCTCTGTCTCCGGCTCCTCGGTCGCCACGACATTCGCCATCGGCGCCATCCTGATCCCGGCCATGGTCCGGCATAACTACCCCAAGCCGATGGCGGCCTCGGTGCAGGCCTCCTCGGCCGAACTGGGCGTGCTGATCCCGCCCTCGATCCCGCTGATCCTTTACGGCGTGTCCACCGACACCTCCATCGGCCGGCTGTTCCTGGCCGGGCTGGGGCCGGGCTTTCTGGTCGCCGCGGCGCTGATGGTGCTGGTGCTGATCCTGTGCCGGGTGCGCGGCATCGGCGCTGATGACGGGCATGACCGGCCGCGCCTGCTGCCGGCCTTCCTGAAGGCGCTGCCGGCACTGATGGTGCCCGTGGTGATCCTCGGCGGCATCTATTCGGGCATCTTCACCCCGACCGAGGCCAGCGCCGTGGCCGTGGCAGTGGCCTTGCTGATCGGCATGGTTGTGTACCGGGAGCTGAAAATCCAACACTTGCCCGGCGTGCTGGTAAAGACGGTCCTTGCCACCTCGGCGATCATGCTGATCATCTCTGCCGCGGCGCTGTTTTCCTTCCTCGTCGCCCGCTCAGGCCTGCCCAATGACATTGCCGCGCTGTTCCGCGAATGGTTCGAGACCCGCTTTGCCTTCCTGCTGGCGGTGAACCTTTTGCTGCTGCTTGTGGGCATGTTCATCGAAACCTCGGCGGCGATCCTGGTGCTGGCGCCGATCCTGGCACCCATCGCCATCGCCTATGGCGTCGATCCGGTGCATTTCGGGCTGATCATGGTGCTGAACCTGGCGCTGGGCATGATCACCCCGCCCCTGGGGGTGAACCTGTTCGCCGCCTGTTCGGTGGCGAAAATCCCTGTGGAACGGATCATCCCGCAGCTTCTGTGGTTCGTCATCACCGTCTTCGGCTGCCTGATGGTCGTCACCTATGTGCCGGCCGTGACGCTGGGGCCGATGGAATTCATCATGGGGTTGCGCTGATGGATGTGCTTTTTGCGGGGCTGGGGTCGATGGGCATGGGCATGGCGCTGTCCTGCCTGAAGGCGGGGCATGGCGTTCAGGGATCCGACCCTGACCCGGCGCGGCTGGACACGCTGATCCGGCAGGGCGGGCAGCCGGTTGCCGCGGGCGGGCCAGCGGCCGATGCACTGGTCTGCGTGGTGCTGAACGCCGATCAGACCCGCGCGGCACTTTTCGGCCCGCAGGGGCTGGCCGGGCGGCTGGCCCCGGGCGGGGTGATCGTCGCCTGTGCCACCGTCGCGCCGGATTTCGCCCGCGAGATGGAGGCCGAGGCCACGGCCCGCGGCCTGCTCTACCTCGACGCGCCGATATCCGGCGGGGCGGCAAAGGCCGCGGCAGGGGCGCTGTCGATCATGGCCTCTGGTCAGCCCGCGGCCTTTGCCGCCGCCGCGCCACTGCTGCAGGCCATGGCCGAAACCGTGCACCACCTGGGCGACCAGGCCGGGCCGGGTTCGGCCATGAAGGCGGTCAACCAGTTGCTGGCGGGCCTGCATATCATGGCCATGGGCGAAGCATTGGCACTGGCCACAGCGCAGGGGCTGGACCTGGCGCGCGTGCAGCAGGTGATCGGCGTCTCGGCCGGCAACAGCTGGATGTTCCAGAACCGCGCGCCGCATGTGATCGCAGGCGATTACGCGCCGCGTTCGGCCATCGACATCTGGCCGAAAGACCTGGGCATCGTCGCCGCCATGGCGCAGGATGCGGGCCTGCCGCTGCTGCTGGTGGAGACCGCGCTGGCCGAATACCGCGCGGCCTCGGCCGCCGGGCTGGGGCGGCTGGATGACGCAGTGATCACCCGCCACATCGCCGCGCGGGCCGGGCTGGCGCTGCCGGACGGGGGGCAGGACTGATGCTGCTGGGATGCATCGGCGACGATTTCACCGGCTCCAGCGATCTGGGCAACACGCTGACCCGCGCGGGCATGCGCTGCGCGCAGTATGTCGGCGTGCCACAGGCTGCGGCCGCCGCGCATGTCGATGCCGGGATCGTCGCGCTGAAATCCCGCTCCATCCCGGCAGCCGACGCGGTGGCGCAGGCGCTGGCGGCCCTCGACTGGCTGCGTGCGCAGGGCTGCCGGCAGTTCCTGTTCAAGATCTGTTCGACCTTCGATTCCACCGATGCCGGCAATGTTGGCCCGGTGACCGAGGCCTTGGCCGATGCGCTCGGCGCCACCCGCGTGCTGGTCTGCCCGGCCTTTCCCGCCACCGGGCGCACGGTTTATCAGGGCCATCTCTTCGTGCATGACAGGCTCTTGTCGGAATCCGGCATGCAGGACCACCCGCTGACCCCCATGACCGACCCCGATATCCGCCGCGTGCTGGCACGGCAGGCTTCGGGCGCGGTGGACCACCTGCCCCTTGCCACCGTGCGCGGCGATGCCGCGGCGGCACTGGCCGCACCGGGCGCGCGGCTGGTGATTGCCGATGCGGTGGCCGACAGCGACCTGATCGCGCTGGGCCATGCGGCGGCGGACATGCCGCTGATCACCGGCGGGTCCGGCATCGCGCTGGGCCTGCCCGCGAATTTCGCCGCCCGCGGGCTGCTGCGCGCAGACGCCGCGCCCTGGCCCGGGCAGGTCGGCCCGGCGGTGGCGCTTTCGGGCTCCTGCTCGCGCGCGACACTGGCGCAGGTGGCCCGCCATGCCAAGGCGGGCCAGCCGGTGCGGGAAATCACACCCGAGGAGGTTCTGTCCGGCGCTTCAAAGCCAGAGGTGCTGGCCGACTGGGCACTGGCACAGGCCGGCACGGCGGTGCCGCTGATCCATTCCTCTGCCGCGCCCGAGGCCGTGGCCGCCGCCCAGGCCCGCCATGGCCGCGCGCGGCTGGCACAGGCGATCGAGGATTTCTTCGCCGAACTCTCGCGCGCACTGGTCGCGCGCGGCGTCACGCGGCTGATCTCGGCCGGTGGCGAAACCTCTGGCGCGGTGGTCACGGGGCTGGCGCTGACGGTGTTGGATATCGGGCCCGAGATCGACCCCGGCGTGCCGATGATCCGCGCTGACGGTCTGTCGCTGGCGTTGAAATCCGGCAATTTCGGCGGCGCGGATTTCTTTGCCCGCGCCGCACAGATGATGGAGGCTGGCGCATGAGCGACGAGGCCCGCCTGCGCGACGACCTGTGCTACTGGTCGCGGTCCCTGTTCGACCGGGGCCTGACCGGCGGCGGGTCCGGCAACATCTCGCTGCGCCTGCCGGACGGGCGCATCCTGGCCACGCCCACCGGCGTCAGCCTGGGCCGGCTGGACCCGGAAAGGCTGTCGCTGCTGGATGCCGACGGGCGCCATATCGGCGGCGACAGGCCGACAAAGGAAATCCCGCTGCACCTGGCTTTCTACCAGACCCGCCCCGGCACCGGCGCGGTGGTGCATCTGCATGCCACCCATGCCACCGCCTGGTCGATGCTGCCCGATATCGACCCCGATGACGCCATCCCGCCCTTGACGCCCTATCTGATCATGCGGGTGGGCCGGGTGGCACTGCTGCCCTTTTTCGTGCCGGGTGACACGGCCATGGCCGACGCGGTGCGCGGGCTGGACGGGCGGCGGGCGGCGGCGCTGCTGATCAATCACGGCCCCGTGGTGGCCGGGTCCAGCCTGGAGGCCGCGGTCTTTGCCATGGAGGAGCTGGAGGAAACCGCCCGCCTGGCGCTGATCACGCGCGGCATGGGCGCCCGGACGCTGAGCGCAGAGCAGATCGCCCAGGTGATCGCCCGCCACGGGTCGGCCAGCGACTGAGCCGGCTGCTTGCGGCTGCCTGTGTGATGTGACACGGCATCACAACAGCACCAGCGCGTCAGCGGCCCCGGCGATGCCGGGTGCATCCGCAGACCCCACACGGAAACACCAGACTGCGCGCAGGAGGGCAGGATGCACAGCGACATGGCGCCTCTTCTATGCCAACTTGCCGACCCTCAGGCCGCCGCCCCCCCGGTGCCGGATGACCAGCTTGCCGCGCTTTGCGAACGCGCCGCCGCGCACCGGGTGGGCGCCGTGGTCCTGCGCAAGCTGCGCGGCCGGTCGGGCCACCCGGCCATTCAGGCGCTGTCGGACAGCGTTCTGCCCGCGACAGCGCTGACGCTGCTGCTGGAACACCACGCCCGGCCCATCGCCCATGCGCTGCACGAACAGGCGGCGCCGGCCGCCATCGTCAAGGGCGGGGTCTTTGCCCGGCGGCTTTATCCCCGCTCCGAGGACCGTCCGTGGAGCGATATCGACATCCTCGCCGCGCCGGAAGCGCGTGATGCCATCGCCGCGCACCTGCACGCCATGGGCTACCGCCTGGTGGGCCGCGAGCGGTCTCGCCAGCGCAGCCTGGAGGAGAAATGGCACCACCCCGATGTGCCGAACCTGCTGATCGAACTGCATGGCAATCTGGTGCATTATCCGGCGCTGCGGCGGAGGGTGAATTTCGGCTTTGCGGAGCTGATGAAGGCGGGCGCACAGGACCCGGAGGCCCCGCTGGCGCTGTTCGCTATCGCCGTCGTGCATGCCACGCTGGGGCACAAGCTGAACGAATTGCGGCTGTTGGTGGACGCCTTGCAGGCCTTTCGGGCGCTGGATGCCGCGGATCGGGCCGCGCTGCCGAGCCGCATGGCGGCGCTGTCACTGCGGCTGGAGGCGGGGCTGGTCCTGCGCCTGATCGGCGCGCTGTTCGACCTGCCGGAGGCGCGCGAGGCCGCGCTGCGCGTCGATCCCTCGCGGCAGGGGCGGGTGGCGGCGGCGATCATCCGCCCCCGTGACGTGCTGATAGCGAACGGGCCGCGGCTGCGCGCCTCGCATCTGCGCCGCCACGCGTTCCGGTTGCTGCAAACCCGCCATCTGGGCCGATAGGCCCGGCAGATCAAAGGGTCGCCCGGTCAGAACCCCGCCTGCATCGCGGCAACGGCATCCTGCAGACCCGCCGGCCCGGCGGCGACGCCCAGTAGGTGGCACGGCACCTGCCCGGTCAGGGTGACCAACAGGTCCAGCCGCCCCATCTGCACCGGCCACAAACCGCTGGAGGTGACGCCGATGTTATCGGCGATCAGCGCGGCCAGCGCATCGCCGGGCGATTGCGGCACCAGGCCCGGCGGCACGCCTTCCCCGGCGCCATCCTCTGCGCCACCCTCTGCGCGCTGCAGGCAGACCAGCGCCAGTACCGGCAGCGTCTGCGGCACCGCGCGCGCGGGCGCGGGCAGGTCGGACAGCGGCAGGCTGATCTCATCAGCCGCCGGCCAGGGCGAGGGCAGCGCCGGGTGCAGCCAGTCCAGCATCTGCGCCGTGCGCCGGTGCAGGTTCACCGCCCTTGGCAGGCCCCAGGCGGTCAGCGCCCCGTCCGCCCCGCGGCCCAGCACCGCCGCATCATCGCCCGCCAGCCCGAAACCGGCCCCGGCCAGCGCCAGCGCCGTCGTCGTCTTGCCCGTGCCGGAGGGCGCATGCACCAGCACCAGCCCCCCGGCGCCAGGGGGCCGCAGCGCGGCGCAATGCACCAGCGCCTGCCCGCAGGCGTGAAGCGCCTCTTCCAGCGCGATCATCGCCAGTTCGCCGCGCACCAGCGGCGGGCAGTCCCGCGCGATCGTCAGCACGCAGTCGCGGCCCGGCCCGGCCACCAGCTGCGCACCGCCCGCGACCATCACATGGCGCTGGCCGTCGGTGCGCCAGAAATGAAAGCGCGTCCCCTCGCGCAGGATGTCCTGCGCGGCAGGGGGCGCATGAGCCGGCACATCGCCCTGACACACCCGCAGGGTGCAGGCCGCGGGGCTGCCCGGCGCGGCGGCCGGCAACAGGCGGCTCAGCGATGCGCCCAGCAGACCCTGCGGGTCATCCAGCACCAGGGCGCCGCCGCGCAGATCCAGCGCACCGGTTGTCATGCGCAGCGGCCCGGAAACTGCATCAGGTCCACCATCCCCGGCCCCTTGGTGCCGATGATGGGCACGCCGTCCAGACAGACCCAGCAATGCGTGCGCGCCGGGCCGCTACGGGGCAAGGCGCCCGCGTCCAGCGCATAGCGCAGTTCCGGGTCCTGCCCGGCCATGCGCAGATAGCGAAAGCCCAGCAGGCCCAGCCGGAAACAGCGCTGCCGGCGCATCAGGACGGGGTGGCGGCAGGCGCGCCGCACCCAGTGCGCGATGGTCTGCGCAGGCACGCCGGCCCAGCGCGGCACGGGGCCGACATCGGCATAGGCGTGGCAAAGCGACAGGTCTTCGGGGTCGATGCGAAAGGGCAGGCGGCGGGCCTCGGCCCATAGTTCCGCCCGCAGGATGGCGCGTTTCATGAAGGTTTCACGGGCTGTTCACCGGCTCAGGCCGCCGTGACCACCACGCCCTCGGCGCGCAGAAAGTCCAGCACCTCCTGCATGTCGGCGCGCAGGGTTTCGGCCGCCACGTCATATTCGCCCGCCATGGCATCGGTGATCTGGCCCAGCGTCCGGGCGCCGTCGATACGCGACAGCATGTCGATGGCGGT
>SKHK01000054.1 GCA_007117005.1 Paracoccaceae bacterium | reverse complement strand
CGCGCCACCGCGCCCACGATATCGGCGGGTTTGCCCACGCCCATCAGGTAGCGTGGCTTGTCGGCGGGCAGCATCGCGGGCGCGTAGTCCAGCACGCCGAACATGGCTTCCTGTCCTTCGCCCACCGCCAGCCCGCCGACCGCGTAGCCGTCAAAGCCGATCTCCTGCAGGGCTTTCGCGCTTTCGGCGCGCAGGTCGCGTTCCAGCCCGCCCTGCTGGATACCGAAGAGCGCGTGGCCCGGCCGGTCGCCGAAGGCCGCGCGCGAGCGGGCCGCCCAGCGCATGCTCAGCCGCATCGACGCCTCCAGTGCGCCGCGTTCCGCCGGCAGGGCGGGGCATTCGTCAAAGGCCATCACGATGTCAGAGCCCAGCAGGCGCTGGATCTCCATGCTGCTTTCGGGGCTGAGCAAGTGTTTAGAGCCGTCGATATGGCTGGCGAATTGCACGCCCTCTTCGGTCAGTTTGCGCAGCTTTGCCAGGCTCATCACCTGAAAGCCGCCGGAATCGGTCAGGATCGGTCCGTCCCAGTTCATGAAACGGTGCAGCCCGCCCAGCCGCGCCACCCGTTCCGCGCCCGGGCGCAGCATCAGGTGATAGGTGTTGCCAAGCAGGATATCGGCCCCGGTGGCGCGCACGCTTTCGGGCAGCATCGCCTTGACCGTCGCGGCCGTACCCACCGGCATGAAGGCCGGTGTGCGGATCGCCCCGCGGGCGGCATGGATAACGCCGGTGCGTGCGGCGCCGTCGGTCTGGTGCAGGTCGAAGCGGAAGGTCATGGCAGGGTCCGGTCTCTGGCCGCCCCTGATGCGCCATTTGGCGGGTCTTGCCAAGGCCGGGTTGCGCTGACGGGTGCACCGGACTGGACGGGGGGCGGCTTTTTTCCTATATCTTCGCTCAGGAATAAAATACCGGCCCCGGCCGGCCCCAGACGGAGCGCCGCGATGACCAGCACCCCCAGCCCGCAAGCCCCTGCCGAGGGCGAGCCGCTGATCCGCCCCTCCAGCACCGATCATGTGCTCTACGACAGCGTGGTCGAGGCCTGCCGGTCTGTCTATGACCCTGAAATTCCGGTGAATATCTATGATCTTGGCCTGATCTACACCATCGCCATCGATGCCGAGAATGCGGTCGATATCACCATGACGCTGACCGCGCCGGGCTGCCCCGTGGCCGGCGAGATGCCGGGCTGGGTGGCCGATGCCGTGGGCGCCGTGGAGGGGGTGAAGCAGGTCGATGTGGAGATGACCTTCGAGCCGCAATGGGGCATGGACATGATGTCCGACGAGGCGAAACTGGAACTGGGCTTCATGTAAGCCCCGGGAAGGAAAGACAATGTTTGGAATACCCGGAAAATCGCCCGTCACGCTGACCCAGGCCGCGGAACGTCATATCGCGCGGCTGATGGCGAAGCAGGGCAAGAAGGGTCTGCGCATCGGCGTCAAGAAGGGCGGCTGCGCGGGGATGGAATACACCATGGATTTCGCCGACGAGGTCGGCCCGCATGAAGAGATCGTCGAGCAGGGCGAGGCGCGGGTGATCATCGAGCCGATGGCGCAGATGTTCCTGTTCGGCACCGAGATCGATTACCAGACGGGCCTGCTGGAAAGCGGCTTTCAGTTCCGCAACCCGAATGTGTCAGAGGCTTGCGGCTGCGGGGAGTCGATCAAGTTCGACGATGTCGAGACGCTGGCCGCGCGCCATGCAGAGGCGAAGACGCGCGCGGCGGAATGATACTGCCGCGGTTTCGCCGGGTCATGCCGTGCGGGTTTGATCAGGGCGGGGCGCTGGTCTAAGACGGGGACAAAGGAGCCCCCTCATGTCTGACCGAACCCCGAAGCGTATCGCCGCCGGCAACTGGAAAATGAACGGCCTTTCTGCCGAACTGGCCGAGGCAGAGGCCCTGGCCGCCGCCTTTCCCGCGCCTGCCGCCTCGGTGCTGCTGTGCCCGCCGGCCACGCTGCTGGCCCCGATGGCGCAGGCGCTGGCGGGCAGCGCCATCGGCCTGGGCGGGCAGGATTGTCACGCCGCCGAAAAGGGCGCCCATACCGGCGATATCGCCGCGCTCATGCTGGCCGATGCCGGGGCGGGCCATGTGATCCTGGGCCATTCCGAACGCCGCGCCCATCATGGCGAGACCGATGCCCAGGTCGCCGCCAAACTGCGCGCGGCCTGGGCCGCGGGGCTGACGGGCATCGTCTGCCTGGGCGAAACCGCGGCCGAGCGTGCCGCGGGCCGCACGCTGGAGGTTGTCGGCGCGCAACTGGCGGGCTCGCTGCCGCCGGGCGCCACGGCCGCCAATACCGTCATCGCCTACGAGCCCGTCTGGGCCATCGGCAGCGGCCAGACCCCGACCCCGGAAGAGATTGTCGAGGTGCACGCCTTCCTGCGCCAGAACGCGCCGGACCCCGCCATCAGCCTGCTCTATGGCGGTTCGGTGAACCCCGGCAATGCAGCGCAGATCTTTGCCATTGCGGGCGTCGACGGGGCGTTGGTGGGCGGCGCCTCGCTCAAGGCGGTTGACTTCGGGGCCATCGTCACCGCGCTGCTGGCGGCCTGACGGGCAACGGGTGGCAAGTCGGCGTGATGGCGCGTCTGTTTCACCCTGACATGTCATGTGACGGGCAGGCGGGTTGAATCCCCCCGCGCGCCGGGTCACAAGCGGTGAAAAGTCGCGAGCAGGTAACGCCCAGGTAACGCCCATGTCTCTTGCCCCCCAACCGCTGGCCCCCCATCCTCTGGCTATCGTCATTCTGGCCGCGGGCCAGGGCAGCCGGATGAATTCCGACTTGCCGAAGGTCCTGCACCCGCTTGCCGGCGTGCCGCTTATCGCGCATGTGCTGCGCATGGCGCAGGGGCTGGAGCCCGCCCGGCTGGTCGTCGTCACCGGCCATGGCGCCGAGGCCGTGGAACGCGCCGTGGCAGAGCATGCGCCAGAGGCCGTGTTCGCCCATCAGGCAGAGCAGAAGGGCACCGCCCATGCCGTGGCGCAGGCGCGCAACGCGCTGGCGGGGTTTGAGGGCGATCTGCTGGTTCTTTACGGCGACACGCCTTTCGTGCGGGCGGAAACGGTGCAGGCCATGCAGGCCGCGCGGGCCGATCACGCGCTGGTGGTGCTGGGCTTTCAGGCCGCTGACCCCGGCCGCTACGGGCGGCTGGTGACGGATGGCGAGGGGCTGGAACGGATTGTCGAATTCAAGGATGCCTCGCCCGAAGAACGTGCCATAACCCTTTGCAATTCAGGTGTTCTTTGCGGCGGTGCCGGGCAGATAATGGGGCTGATCGATGCGGTGGGCAATGCCAATGCCGCCGGTGAATACTACCTGACCGACACCGTGGCGCTGGCCCGCGCGAAGGGGCTGTCGGCCGGCGTGGTGCGCTGCGACGAGGGCGAGACGCTGGGCATCAACACCCGCGCCGAACTGGCCCTTGCCGAGGCCGGCTTTCAGGCCCGCGCCCGGGTCGAAGCGCTGGAAAGCGGTGTCACGCTGACCGCGCCCGAGACGGTTTTCATGGCCCTCGATACCATGATCGGCCGCGATGCGGTGATCGGCCCCAATGTGGTCTTCGGCCCCGGTGTGACGGTGGAAACCGGCGCCGAGATCCGCGCCTTCTGCCACCTGGAGGGCTGCCATGTCAGCCGCGGCGCCGTGGTCGGCCCCTTTGCCCGGCTGCGCCCCGGCGCGGAACTGGCCGAGGATGTGCGGGTGGGCAATTTCGTCGAGATCAAGAACGCCGTGCTGGATGAGGGCGCGAAGGTCAATCACCTGTCCTATATCGGCGATGCCTCGGTCGGCGAGGGGGCGAATATCGGGGCGGGCACGGTGACCTGCAACTATGACGGGGTGATGAAGCATCACACCACCATCGGCGCGCGGGCCTTCATCGGGTCAGACACGATGCTGGTGGCGCCGGTGCGGGTAGGCGCCGAGGCGATGACGGGATCGGGCTCGGTGATCACCGAGGATGTGCCGGAGGGGGCGCTGGCGCTGGGCCGCGCGGCGCAGGTGGTCAAACCGGAGCTGGCGCGGCGCCTGATGGCGCGGCTGAAGGCGGTTAAGGCGAGCAAGACGGGCAAGGGCGGCAGGGACCAGGGCGAGGGGTAGGCCGATGTGCGGCATCGTGGGCATTCTGGGCCGCCATCAGGTGGCGCCGATCATTCTGGAGGCCCTGCGCCGGCTGGAGTATCGCGGCTATGACAGCGCGGGCATCGCCACGGTGAACGAGAGCCGGCTGGACCGGCGCCGCGCGCTGGGCAAGCTGGTCAACCTGTCGGACCTGCTGGTCCATGACCCGCTGCCGGGAAAGGCCGGCATCGGCCACACCCGCTGGGCCACCCATGGCGCGCCGACGGTCGCCAACGCCCATCCCCACCGCGCCGGCCGCGTGGCCGTCGTCCATAACGGCATCATCGAGAATTTTCGTACCCTGCGTGCCGAACTGGCGCAGGTGGGTCTGGCGCATGAAAGCGACACCGATACCGAGACCATCGCCCTGCTGACGCGCTATTACATGGATCAGGGCATGGCCCCGCAACAGGCCGCCTTTGCCACGCTGGACCGACTGGAGGGGGCCTTTGCGCTGGCCTTCCTCTTTCAGGGCGAGGATGACCTGATGATCGGCGCGCGCCAGGGCTCGCCCTTGGCCGTGGGGCATGGCGAGGGCGAGATGTATCTTGGCTCTGACGCGCTGGCGCTGGCGCCGCTGACCGACCGCATCACCTATCTGGAGGAAGGCGACCGCGTGGTCATCACCCGCGCCGGCGCGCAGATCACCGATGCCCAGGGTCGGCGCGCCAACCGCCCGCTGACCCGCGTGGCGCTGGATCAGGCCATGGTCGACAAGGCCGGCCACCGCCATTTCATGGCCAAGGAAATCGCCGAACAACCCGCCGTGCTGGGCGCCGCGCTGGGCTTTCACACCAGCCCTGAAAAGACCGCGCTGGCCCTGCCGGAAGGCCTGAATTTCACATCGACCGACCGGCTTGTGCTGGTGGCCTGCGGCACCGGCCACTATGCCGCGCAGGTGGCGAAATACTGGTTCGAATCGCTGGCCGGCCTGCCGGTGGAAACCGATATCGCCAGCGAATTCCGCTATCGCCAGCCGGTGCTGGGCGCGCGGATGAGCGCCGTTTTCATCAGCCAGTCGGGCGAGACCGCGGACACGCTGGCCGCCCTGCGCCATGTGCAGGGTGCCGTGGCGCAGACGGTGGGGGTGGTCAATGTGCCCACCTCTTCCATCGCGCGCGAGGCCGATATCGCCCTGCCCATTCTGGCCGGGCCGGAAATCAGCGTGGCCTCCACAAAGGCCTTCACCGCGCAACTGATGGTGCTGCTGCTGATGGCGCTGAAGGCCGGGCAGGACCGCGGGCATCTGGACGCGGGCGCGGTGGCCGGCCACCTGGCCACGCTGCAGCGCCTGCCCGGCCTGATGCGCGCCGCGCTGGACCGCGAGGGCGAGATCGCCGATCTGGCGCAGGGGCTGGGCGGGGTCAATCACGCGCTGTTCCTGGGCCGCGGCCCGATGTTTCCGCTGGCCGCCGAGGCCGCGCTGAAGCTGAAGGAACTCAGCTATATCCATGCCGAGGGCTATGCCTCGGGCGAGCTGAAGCACGGCCCCATCGCCCTGATCGACGAGATGATGCCGGTCGTCGTGCTGGCCCCGCGTGACGCGCTTTTCGCCAAGACCGTGTCGAACATGCAGGAGGTTCTGGCCCGCCAGGGTCGGGTGGTGCTGGTCTCCGACCGCGCCGGCCTGGCCGAAGCCGGGCCCGTGCCCGAAAGCCTGGTCATGCCGCAGGTGCCGGACCTGCTGGCGCCCTTCGTCTATGCCGTGCCCGCGCAGCTTCTGGCCTATCATGCGGCGCTGGTGCGGGGCACGGATGTGGACCAGCCGCGCAATCTGGCGAAATCGGTGACGGTGGAATAGCGCGCGCGGCGGGCTATGTGGCAGACCGGAACAACCGGAGCCCGCCCGCATGACCCTGACCCGCCGCGCCCTTGTCCTTGCCGCCCCGGCCGTGGCCCTTGGCGCCTGTGCGCGCAATCCGGCCTCGCCCCCGCCGCCCCTGCCACCTATCACGCTGGAAACCGCCTTTGCCGGCCGGGCGGTGGGCTCGGGGGTCTTTCGGGTCTGGCTGACGGGGCAGGAGCGGCGCTTTACCGCGCGGCTGAACAGCCGCCTTCGGGGCGATCGGCTGACCGTGGTCGAGGATTTCGTCTATGACGATGGCGACGAGAACCGCCTGACCTGGGTCTTTGACCGCGCAGGCCCCGGGCGCTGGACCGGCCGGCGCGAGGATACGGTGGGTGCGGCCCAGGTCATCGAGAAGGGCACCGAGATCCGGTTGACCTATACCGCCGATTTCGAATCGCCCGATGGCGTGACCCGGCTGGGCTTTTCGGATGTGCTCTATTTCGCGCCCGATGGACGGCTGATCAACGATGCCATCGTCACCCGCTGGGGCCTGCCCGTGGCCAGCGTCCGGTTCGAGATGATCCGCGTCTGACCGTCGCCACCACAGGATATGGTGGCGCGCCCCGGG
>SKHK01000107.1 GCA_007117005.1 Paracoccaceae bacterium | reverse complement strand
TATCTGATCGCACGCAAGACCGGCGGGCAGTTCATCCTGCGGCTTGATGACACCGATCAGGCGCGCTCGAAAGAGGAATATGTCGACGGGATCAAGGCCGATCTGGACTGGCTGGGCCTGCACTGGGACCGGATCGAGCGCCAGTCCGACCGGCTGGACCGCTATGCCGACATGGCCGCCAGCCTGCGCGCGGCGGGGCGCTTTTACGAGTGTTTCGAGACACCGACCGAGCTGGACCTCAAGCGCAAGAAGCAGCTGAACATGGGCCGCCCGCCGGTCTATGACCGCGCCTCGCTGGCCCTTGACGAGGCCGCGCGCGCCGCCCACCGGGCCGAGGGGCGGCAGGGCTACTGGCGCTTCAAGCTGGATCTGGACCGCATCGAATGGGAGGACGGCATCCTGGGCCCGCTGTCCATCGACGCGGCCAGCGTGTCCGACCCGGTGCTGATCCGCGCCGACGGACAGGTGCTTTATACCTTCGCCAGTTCGGTCGATGACATGGACATGGGCGTCACCGATGTGGTGCGTGGGGCCGATCACGTGACCAACACCGCCACCCAGATCCAGATCATCCGCGCCATGGGGGGCACGCCGCCCGCCTTTGCCCATCACTCGCTCCTGACCGGCGCGCAGGGCGAGGCGCTGTCGAAACGCCTGGGCACGCTCAGCTTGCGCGACCTGCGCGCGCAGGGCGTGGCGCGCGAGGCGCTCTTGTCGCTGATGGCGCGGCTGGGCTCCAGCCAGCCGGTGGCGCTGCGCGCCGATCTGGACGAGATCGCCGAAGGCTTCGACCTGTCGCAGTTCGGCGCCGCACCCACGAAATTCGATGCCGCGGACCTGTGGCCGCTGACCCGCGCGCATGTCCAGTCCCTGCCGCTGGCCGCGGTGGCCGACAGGCTGGCCGCACTGGGCGTGCCCGATACCCTCGCGCCGGCCTTCTGGGACGTGGCGCGCGACAACATCGACCGGCTGGACGATCTGGCCGGCTGGTGGGCGCTTTGCCGCGATGGCGCGGCGCCACAGATCGCGCCCGAGGATGCCGATTTCGTCGCCCAGGCGCTGGCCTTGCTGCCGCCGCCACCCTATGGCCCGCAGGCCTGGGCCGACTGGACCGCGCAGGTCAAGGCCGCCACCGGGCGCAAGGGCAAGGGCCTGTTCATGCCCCTGCGCAAGGCGCTGACCGGGCGCGGCGACGGGCCGGACATGGCCACGCTGATGCCGCTGCTGCAGCGCGTCGGTGTGCTGGAACAGCGGCAGGGCTGACCCCTTTGCCGCTGCGCTGCGGCGAAAGTCCAGGCTTGCCAAAGGCGGCCGCGCCGATAAATTACCGGTGAAACTCGACGACCACCACCCGCGGCCCGGGCCATGGTGCAAGGTGGCTTCATGGACCTTGGGAGGGGGCCGGGATGGACAGCGGTGAACTGGCGGCGTCAGTGCCCTATCCGCTGAGCGAGACCGAACGGGCCTGTTTCAGGGAAGCCCGCGCCCGGATCCGCGCGCTGGACCGGCGCGACCCGCGCAGCGTAGCCTGCGCCATCCTGACCGGCCGGGGGCAGATCGTCGTGGCGCTGAACACCGATCACGAACAGGACTGGAAGGGCCTGTGCGCAGAAAGCGGTGCGCTGGCCGACGCGCTGCACGCCGATCCGCGCGCAGAGCCGGTCTTTTCGGTCGCGGTGGATTGCAACGAACTGGTCGTCACGCCCTGCGACGACTGCATCGACCTGCTGGCGGAATACGCGCCCGAACTCCGCGTCGCTGTGCCGGACCCAGGCCCCACAGGCACCGGGCTGCGCGTGAGCACGTTGCCCGCGTTGATGGCCGCCCGGGCGGAACGCCGCCACATCCAGCCGCTGGGCGTGATCCTGGCGGGCGGGCGGGCGACACGCATGGGCGGTGGCGACAAGATGCTGAACACGCTGGGCGGGCGGCGGCTGATCGACCATGTGACCAACCGGCTGCGCCCACAGGTGGACGCGCTGGTGATCAATGCCAATGGCGACCCTGCGCGGCTGTCGGCGCTGAGCCTGCCGGTGATCGCCGACACCATGCCGGACCGGCCCGGCCCGCTGGCCGGGGGGCTGGCCGGGCTGGATTACGCCGCCGCGCATGGCGTGGATTTCATTCTCAGCGTGGCCGGCGACACGCCCTTTCTGCCCACCGACCTGGTGGCCCGCCTGCAGACGGCCGCCGGTCCCACGGGTCTGGCCATCGCCGCCAGCCCCGATGCGCGGGGCCAGATCCGCCAGCACCCCACCGTTGGCCTGTGGCCGGTGGTCCTGCGCGAGGCGCTGCGCACCGCGCTGACCGAGGGACGCCACAAGATGACCGACTGGACCACCGCCCATGGCGCGGGACTGGCACTGTTCGAACCCGGCCCGCCGGACCCATTCTTCAACATCAACACCCCCGATGACCTGGCCCGGGCCGAGGCCCTGTTGCGCCATGCATGACAGCTGATCTGGTTGCGATACTGGACTGGTCGGCCGCTTCGACCCCCCGGCGGGGGCGGGACTCGATCTGGCTGGGCATGGCGAGGGTCACGGATGGAAACCCTGCCAATCCGCGCCTCACCAGTTGTAACCCCCCCACGCGCAGCGAGGCCGAGGCCGCTCTGCACCAGTTGATCGCCGATTGTCTTGCCGACGGCAAGCGGCTGCTGATCGGGGCGGATTTCGGCTTCGGCTACCCTGCCGGTTTCGCCCGCACGCTGACCGGGCAGGCAGCGGCGCTGGCGGTCTGGGAATGGCTGGCCGCGCGGATCGAGGATGACGCCAGAAACCGCAACAACCGCTTTGCGGTGGCCGCGGCGGCGAACCGTGCCCTGCCGGGGCTGGGGCCGTTCTGGTTTCGCCCCGCCGCGCAGGGCTTCGCCGACCTGCCGCTGAAGGGCCGCGCGCGCCACGGTCACGGGCTGGCAGAGTTCCGCGCCGTCGAACAGTTGTCCCCCGGCGCGCAATCGATGTGGAAACTGGGCGGCGCGGGGTCGGTCGGCAGCCAGGCGCTGACGGGGTTGCCGGTATTGTGGCGGCTGCGCACGGCTTTTCCGGGCCGGGTGGCGGTCTGGCCCTTCGAGCCGGCATGGCGGGATGCGCCGGTGGTACTGGCCGAGGTTTTCCCCTCGCTGCTGGCCGATCAGGTGGCGGCGCTTTGCACCCGGGATGACAGCGCGCGGCCGGTCAAGGACGCCGTGCAGGTTCGGCTGCTTGCCGGCGCGCTGGCCCGGCTGGCCGGGTCCGGCGGGTTGGAACCGCTGCTGGAGGCCGTACCGGATGACCCGCTGATCCGGGCAGAGGAGGGCTGGATCCTGGGCGCCGGGCCGGGTGGTGCGATGGCCGCCCTGGGGCAAGCCGCGCAGGCGGTGGGCACCGAGGCCCTGCCACCACCGGAAAAAGACGCTTGAAGAAAGCGTCTTGGCGGGCCTTTGCAGGCCCGCTGCCCGGCCCGCAGGCATGCGCCCTTGTCACGGGCATGCGCCGCGCGTCAGCCGCGCCGGATCAGATAGGCCGCCTCGCCCCCCGGCAGGTCGTCCTGGCGCAGAAAGCCGTGCCCTGCCTCGGCGCAGAAATGCGGCACATCCACCGCCGCCGCCGGATCGGTGGCCAGCAGCCGCAGCACCTGTCCCGGCGCCATCGCCAGCAGCCGTTTGCGCGCGCGAAGCACCGGCAGCGGGCAGAGCAGGCCCCGCGCATCGACCTCGATATCCCAGACCACAGCCCTTACCGCCTTTTCCGCCGCCCGCCCGGCACCCGGCTCAGAAACCCCGGCGGCCGATTGCGCACCCAGTCGATGAAACGCGCCAGCCGGGGATGGGCACGCAGCGCCTCGACCGTGTAGTAGTCCCGCGCCAGGTCCGTCTCGCCCAGCGCGGCGTGGATTTCCTTATGGCAGATGTGATGCAGCAGCACCACCGGCCCGCCACGCCCGCCGCGCGCCCTTGGCACCAGATGGTGCAGGCTTTGCGGCACATCCGGCGGGATGGGCCGGCCGCAAAGCGGGCAAAGGGGGTCGTCGCCTGCGCCGGGTTTCATGGCCGCAAAGCTAGCCGCCCGGGGCCACCCGACAAGCGCCGTCACGCCGCGCGCCGCGCCCGCGCCTGCCCGGGATCAAGCGACAGCGACACCGCGCCATCCTGCACCCGGCCGCGGATCAGAAAACCCGGCTCTGCCAGCCAGGGATACTGCTCTCGCCAGTCCCGGAACCGATCATTGGTGACGACCCGCGCGCCCAGCCGCCGCGCGCCTTCCAGCAGCAGCGGATCGGCCGGCGTGCCTTTCGGCGCCACAAAGACCTGCCGCGCCGGCAGCCCCAGCGCGCGAGACAGTTCTCGCGGCCCCAGCCAGCGGTCACCGATCAGATAGCCGGCATTGGCGTCGAACCAGACCAAGGGCCGGTAGCCCTGCGCCTGCACCGCGTCGACCACCGCCCGGACAGAGGCCAAATGCGGCTGATTATCCTGCCAATGCATCAGGTTGGACCCATCCAGCACGATATAGCGCCGCCCCCGGGGCCGCGCCAGCAGCACCCAGACCACGCCCACGGCACCCAGAAGCCCCGCCAGCAGCAGCAGATCTTCCGGCAGGGGCGAGCCCGGCATCACCACCGCCGCGGCCATCAGCACCGCCAACACAGCCAGAATGATCGGAAATCCCATGCGCCCCGCCCCCCTTTCGCCGCACCACCGTCAGGCGCGGCCTGCCCGGCCGGTTTCCCGGTCGAAAGCGGCGAAAGAATGGCGAAGGCGCGCAGGCCCTTCGGCCCGCGCGCCCGCTCCTCCCCTGCCGGGCGCCCCCTCCCAAGGTCACCCGGCGGCATACTGTCGCACTCTGCCGTCAGTTGCGCGCCTTGTCCACCATCTTGCCCTTGGAAATCCACGGCATCATGCCGCGCAGCTTCTCGCCCACCTGTTCGATCTGGTGCTCGTCATTCAACCGCCGCGTGGCCTTGAACATCGGCTGGCCGACGGCGTTTTCCTGCATGAAGTCGCGCACGAAACGCCCGGTCTGGATATCGCGCAGCACAGCCTTCATCCGCGCCTTGGTCTCGTCATAGGGCAGGATGCGCGGACCGCTGACATATTCGCCATATTCGGCGGTGTTGCTGATCGAGTAGTTCATGTTGGCGATGCCGCCCTCATAGATCAGATCGACGATCAGCTTCACCTCGTGCAGGCATTCGAAATAGGCCATTTCGGGCTCGTATCCGGCCTCGACCAGCGTCTCGAAGCCCATGCGGATCAGTTCGACCAGACCGCCGCACAGAACCGCCTGCTCGCCGAACAGGTCGGTCTCGCATTCCTCGCGGAAATTGGTCTCGATGATCCCCGAGCGCCCGCCGCCGATTGCGCTGCAGTAGGACAGCCCCAGTTCCAACGCCCGGCCGGAGGCATCGTTATGAACCGCCACCAGACAGGGCACGCCGCCGCCTTTGACATATTCGCCGCGCACCGTATGGCCCGGGCCTTTCGGCGCCATCATGATCACATCGACGCCGGGCTTGGGCTCGATCAGGCCGAAATGCACGTTCAGACCATGGGCAAAGGCGATCGCGGCACCCTCGCGCAGGTGATCATGGACATGGGCCTTGTAGGTCGCGGCCTGCAATTCGTCCGGCATGGTGAACATGATCAGGTCGCACCAGGCGGCGGCCTCGCTGATGCCCATGACCTGCAGCCCCTCGGCCTCGGCCTTCTTGGCGCTGGGCGAGCCCTCGCGCAGGGCCACCACCAGATTCTTGGCACCCGAATCGCGCAGGTTCAGCGCATGGGCGTGGCCCTGGCTGCCATAGCCCAGAATGGCGACCTTCTTGTCCTTGATCAGGTTGATGTCGCAGTCGCGGTCGTAATAAACGCGCATTGTCTTGCTCCTTGCATCTTGATGGCGTGAAAATACGCGATAGCCCGGGGTATTCCCGTATTTTTCTGCATGACTTCGGACGATTTTCGATATAATCATGCTTAAAAAAACTGATTTGAAGTTTATTCATGCCTGTTGACGATACCGACCGCCGCCTGCTGCGTCATCTTCAGACGGACCCGGAACAGACCATCGCCACCCTCGCCGACCGCGCCGGGCTCAGCGAGGCCGGCTGCGCGCGCCGGCTGGACCGGTTGCGCGCGCGCGGCGTGCTGAAGGGCCGGCAGGCGGTGATCGACTGGCGCCGGCTGGGCTGGGCGGTCGAGGTCTCGCTGCGCCTGACGCTGGACAAGACCGACCCCCGCGCCTTCGACGACCTGATCGCAGCGGCGCGCAAGGTGCCCGAGGTGCTGGAAATTCAGACCTTCCTCGGCCGCGTCGATGTACGCCTGGGCGTGATTGCACGGGACCTGGCGCATTATCAGGAGCTTTACCGCGAGCGGATCCTGACCCTGCCCCATATCGCAGATATCGAGGCCCTGATGCATATCGCCGACATCAAACAGGGGGAGGCGCTGCCGCTGTGACACCTCTTGACTGCGCCAATGTCATTTTGCCCCAAATACTCAAAAATGTTGCGCCCGCCCGGCATACACGCCACAGGCACATATCGACCGACGGCGGCGCCAGGGCCC
>SKHK01000201.1 GCA_007117005.1 Paracoccaceae bacterium | reverse complement strand
GCCACGGGTCGTGCCGCCGCCGGTCATGGACCGGCCCGCCGCCGGGGTCGCCGTCCCGCCGGGCCCGGCCGAAGCCCCGGCAACCGGGACGCCCCCGCCATCAACCGCCGACCCGCTGCCCTTCGATGCGGCGGATGCGGCGACGCCAGCCGCTGGCGACCAGCCCACCCCGCATCCTGAGGCACCGGAAGCTGCACGGGAAACCGTACCGGAAACCGCCTCTCCAACCGCGTCCGAGATCACCCCCACCCCCGTATGGCCCGAGGTCGTCGAGCGCCCTGCCGCAGAGCGGCCCGCACAGGCCCTGCGCCGTCTGCCGCGCGATGCGATGGCGGGGCGAGGCGGCGAACTGGCGCTGCTTGCCCGCCGCATCGACACGCTGCTCGACCGGATGTCAGAGGCCTCGGGCGCGGGGCGCTGGTAACCCCATGCGCCTTTCCACCCCAGACCCCCGCCATTCGGGATATTTCGCGCTTGCCTCGGCGCCCAGAACGGGTAGAAAGCGCGTCGTCGGGCTGTGGCGCAGTCTGGTTAGCGCGTCCGTCTGGGGGACGGAAGGTCGTGAGTTCGAATCTCGCCAGCCCGACCAACATCACCGGCCCGTGGCACACAGCGTGCTGCGGGCCGTTGTCGTGAACGCGGCCCCCATCTGACCGAAAGCCGCGCCATGACCCTGCCTGATCCGCCGTCTGCCCCACTGTCTGACCCGCTAGCCACACTCGGCGCCCGCGGCGTGCTGCCTGTTCAAAGCCTGCGCGCGATGCTGAAGGCGGGGCAGATCACTATGGCCCGCCCCCCCGCCGCCGACCAGATCCAGCCGGCCAGCCTGGACTTGCGTCTGGGCACGCGGGCCTGGCGCGTGCGGGCGTCCTTCCTGACCGGCAAGGGCCGGCGCGTCAGCGAGCGGCTGGACGAATTCGCCATGCACAGCATGGATATCACCGATGGCGCGGTGCTGGAAAAGGGCTGCGTCTATGTTGTCCCGCTGGCCGAGGGGCTGGCCCTGCCGCCCGATATCCACGCCGTGGCGAATGCCAAAAGCTCCACCGGCCGGCTGGACCTGCTGACCCGGCTGATCACCGATCACGGCACCGAATTCGACCGTGTCACGCCGGGCTATCACGGTCCGCTCTACGCCGAGATCTGCCCGCGCTCGTTTTCCGTGCTGGTGCGGCCGGGCATGCGGCTGAACCAGATCCGCTTTCGCTGCGACAGCGCGGTCCTGAGTGATGCCGAACTCGCCGCGCTGCATGCGCGCGAAACCCTGGTCTCCGGCCCCGCGCATATTTCCGAAGGTTTGGGCTTTTCGGTCGATCTGCGCCCCGCGGCGGGGCAAATCGTCGGCTGGCGCGCGCGCCCCCATGCGGGCGTCATCGACCTGGACAGGATCGGCGCCTATGACCCGGCCGCCTTCTGGGACCCGCTGCAGGCCGAAGACGGGCGGCTGATCCTGGACCCGGGCGCCTTCTACATCCTTGTCAGCCGCGAGGCGGTGCACATCCCGCCCGATTACGCCGCCGAAATGGCGCCCTTCCTGGCCATGGCGGGCGAATTCCGGGTGCATTACGCGGGCTTCTTCGATCCCGGCTTCGGCCATGACGCGGCAGGCGGGGCGGGCGCGCGCGGCGTGCTGGAAGTGCGCTGCCACGAGGCGCCCTTCGTGCTGGAACACGGCCAGATCGTCGGCCGGCTGGTCTATGAACGCATGGCCGCGCGCCCCGAAACCCTCTACGGCACCGGCATCGCGTCGAACTACCAGGGGCAGGGGCTGAAACTGTCCAAGCATTTTCGCGCACCCTGACTATCGCCGCGCGCGGCGCCGGAAAAACCGCGCGCCCCTTCATTTTGCCAAAAATACTCCGGGGGGAGTCCCTGCATAGCAGGGACGGGGGGCAGCGCCCCCCTGCTGCCCCTCACCCTGCTGGCACCGCCCCGTCGAAAAGCGCCAGCACCCGCGCGATCAGGTCGCCGCGCACGCCGGGCCTCTCCATCAGCAATTCATGCTCTGCACCGGGGTATTCCAGCAGTTCGGCCCCCGCCCAACCCGCGGCGCGCGCGCGAATCGCGGCATTGCTGACGATCCGCTCGTTGCCCGCCAGCGCAATGAGCGCCGGCACGTCAGGGGCAGGCCGCGCGGCCAGGGCCGCCATCTCGGCCAGTGCCGAACCTGCCCAGCGCAGGCTGGGACCGCCCAGCGCCAGCGCCGGCTCGGCAACGATCTGTGCCTGCATCCGGGCGAATTGAGCGCCGTCGCGGGTCAGCTCGTTCATGTCGAAAGAGGTCGATCGCAGGCCGAAATCAGGCCCCGTGCCCGGCACATAGGCCAGGTCGCGGCCCAGCGGGCGCGACAGCCGCGCCATGGCGACAACGCTGGCACGCAGCGCGGCGTTCTGCGCCAGCCCCAGCATCGGCGCGCAAAGCGCCACCGCCGGCGGGTGCCAGCCGTCGACCAGCGCGCGCAGCAGGATGCAACCGCCCATCGAATGCGCCAGCACCGGCAGGTCGGTGCCCGTCAGCCCCAGCGCCGCGGCCGCCTGCATCACTGCCGCCATGTCCAGCTGATAGGCGGCGAAATCATCGACATGCCCCAGCAGCGGGTCCGTGGCCAGCCGGTCCGACAGACCCCGCCCGCGCCAATCCAGCACCAGCGCCCCCCAGCCCGCGCGCGCAAGCTCCGCCACGACCAGCCCGTATTTCTCGATGTATTCGGTGCGCCCGGGCAGGATCAGCACATGGCCGCGGCTGCCCGGCCAGAACCCCAGCCGCAGCCGTACCCCGTCATCGCTGCGCAGCCAGAATGCCCGGCCGCGCTCCGGGCTGCCACAGGCCATCAGCGGGGCCGGTGCTAGCCCGTGCGACGGATCCGCCGTGACAACGCGCCGGGCGGCAGTCACCCGGTCAGCGTTCTGATCGGCGCCTGTTGGCCGGGCGGGGGGCGCGGCCAGGCCCATCGCCTAGCCCAGAACAGACGCGAGTTTCATCGCCATCGCCATGTTGCCGTCGATCGACAGCTTGCCGGACATGAAGGCCATGGTCGGGTTCACATCGCCCGCCAGCATGCCCTGGAACGTCTCGGCCGAGGCGGTCAGCGTCACATCCGTATCGTCATCGCCGATGCGCGCGCCCTCGGCGTCCATGACGATGGCGCCTTCCCCCTCGATCACGAATTTCGCCGAACCATCGAACCCGTCATCGCCCATCTTGGCGTTCAGTGCCTCGACACCCTTTGCCAGCATCTCGTTCATGACTTCCTCATTCCTTGCCTGTTGCCATTACCGCCTGTCGCCATCATCGCCGCGCCATCCGGAACGCGCCCCGCCGGGTGATCCCCCAACCGTGAGATCATCCCCTATGGCTTTTGCCCGGTACAACGCTACACTATGTATCATGAAACAACCGTTACGCCTTAACAATCATGTCGTGGCGGCATCTTTGGTGGCCTGTGCGCTGGCATGCGCCACCCAGCCTCTTGCCGCCCAAACCCCCGGCATGCAGACCCCCGGCATCCAGGCGCCCGGATCCCTGACCCGGGTTGCCGATGGTGGCGTCGACATCGACCGGTTGCTGGCCGATCTGGCCCGCCCGGATCAGGAGCGCTGGCAGCGCATCGAACGCCAGATCATCCGAGAATGGTCGCGTTCAGGCTCGCCCACGGTGGATTTCCTGTTCCAGCGCGGGCAGGTCGCCCTGCGCGCCGGCCAGCCCCGCGCTGCCATCGCCCATTTCAGCGCCGCGCTGGACCATGCCCCGGATTTCGCGGAAGGCTATAACGCCCGCGCCACGGCTTATTTCATGGACGACCGTCTGGGCCAGTCGATGGCCGATATCGAACAGGTGCTGGCGCTGAACCCGCAGCATTTCGGCGCGCTTTCGGGCCTGGGCATGATCCTGGAACAGGTGGACCGGCTGGAAGAGGCGCGCGCGGCCTATCAGGCGGCCCATGCGCTGAACCCCCACCGCCCCAGCCTGCGTGAGGCGCTGGACCGGCTGGAGCTTGCCCTCGGCGGGCGCGCGCTTTAGGCCGGGCCGGCGGACGCAGTCGCCGCGGCGCAAACGGGCAGGGCAGGGACAGCGATGAGCACGCGCGGGCGGGTCACGGCGGTTCTGGGCCCCACCAATACCGGCAAGACGCATTACGCCATCGAACGGATGCTGGCCCATCGCACCGGGGTGATCGGCCTGCCGCTGCGGCTTTTGGCGCGCGAAGTCTATGATCGCATCAAGGCCCTGCGCGGCCCTTCGGTGGTGGCGCTGGTCACGGGCGAGGAACGCATCGTGCCAGAGCGCGTTCAGTACTGGGTCTGCACGACCGAGGCGATGCCGCTGGAAATCGGCGCCGATTTCGTCGCGGTGGACGAGATCCAGCTTTGCGCCGACCCCGAACGGGGCCATGTCTTTACCGAACGTCTGCTGCACGCGCGGGGCTTGCACGAGACGCTTTTCCTGGGTTCCGACACCATGCGGGGGGCGATCGCGGCCCTGGTGCCCGGCGCGCAGTTCATAAGGCGCGAGCGGCTGTCGCAACTGACCTGGGCAGGGTCGAAAAAGATCGCCCGGATGCCTGCGCGCTCCGCCATCGTCGGTTTTTCGGTGGAAAACGTCTATGCCATCGCCGAACTGATCCGCCGCACCAAGGGCGGCTGCGCCATCGTCATGGGTGCGCTTTCCCCGCGCACGCGTAACGCGCAGGTTGATCTGTATCAGAACGGGGACGTGGATTATCTGGTCGCCACCGATGCCATCGGCATGGGGTTGAACCTGGATATCCGACATGTGGCCTTTGCCGGCACGTCGAAATTCGATGGCCGCCGCATGCGCCCGCTGAACCCTGACGAACTGGCCCAGATCGCCGGGCGGGCGGGCCGGCACACCGCGCAGGGCACATTCGGCGTCACGGGCGAGGCCCGGCCGCTGACTGAGGAAGTGATCGCCGCTATCGAGAATCACCAGTTCCTGCCGGTGCGCAAGCTGATGTGGCGCAACGCGCGGCTGGATTTCGGCAGCCTGGAGCGGCTGACTCGCGCGCTTGAGGCGCCGACGCAGGACGACTGGCTGACCCGCGTGCGCGAATCCGATGATCTGGCCGCGCTGAAGACCCTGGGCGCCATGCCGGAGGTCGCCGAGCGCCTGACCGGGCCGCGCGACCTGCGGCTTTTGTGGGATGTCTGCCGCGTGCCGGATTTCCGTGGCATCTCTCCGGTGGAACATGCCGGGCTGCTGGCGCGGCTTTTCGGTTTCATCCACGACGGGGGCCGCATTCCTGCCGACTGGCTGGCGCGCAACATCGCGCGCATCGACAAGGTGCAGGGCGATATCGATACGCTGTCGCGCCGGCTGGCCTTCATCCGCACCTGGACCTATGTCGCGCAAAGAACGGGGTGGGTGGACGATGAAAACCATTGGCGCGAGGAAACCCGCGCGGTAGAAGACCGCTTGTCGGACGCGCTGCACGCGCGGCTGACGGCAGCATTTGTCGACCGGCGCACCAGCGTGCTGATGCGGCGGTTGAACCAGAAGGAGAGCCTTGTGGCCGAGGTGAACGACAAGGGCGAAGTGACGGTCGAGGGCGAGTTCATCGGCCGTCTGGAAGGGTTCCGCTTTCGCCAGGACAAGACCGCCAGCCCCGATGAGGCGCGCACCCTGCGTCAGGCCGCCGTGGCCGCCCTGGCCCCGGCCTTTCATCTGCGCGCCGACCGGTTTTACAACGCGCCGGATACCGAGCTGGATTTTACCGAACAGGGCGGGCTGGTCTGGGGGTCAGAGGCCGTGGGCAAGCTGGTTGCCGGCGCCGACGCGCTGCGCCCGCAGGTCACGCCTTTCGTCGACGAAGAGGCCGGACCCGATGTGGCCGAAAAGGTGCGCCGCCGTTTGCAGCATTTCATCGACCGAAAGCTGGCCGCCCAGTTCGAGCCGCTGATGAACCTGCAGCGCGACGAGACCCTGTCGGGCCTGGCGCGCGGTTTCGCGTTTCGTCTGGTCGAGGCGATGGGCGTGCTGCCGCGCGACAGCGTGGCCGAGGATGTCAAGGCGCTGGACCAGGAGGCGCGCGGCATGCTGCGCAAGCATGGCGTGCGTTTCGGCCAGTTCACCGTCTTCCTGCCACTGCTGCTGAAACCCGCGCCGACGCGGCTGCGGCTGGTGCTGTGGTCGCTGGCGCAGGGGCTGGAGGAATTCCCCGAAAGCCCGCCGCCGGGTCTGGTGACGATCCCGGCGCAGGATGGCGTGGACAGCCATCACTACACGCTGATGGGCTACAAGCGCGCCGGCGCGCGGGCCATCCGCATCGACATGCTGGAGCGCCTGGCTGACATGCTGCGCACCCGCGACAGCCGCGCCGGGTTCGAGGCCGAGGCCGAGATGCTGTCGATCACCGGCCTGACGCTGGAACAGTTCGCCGATCTGATGCAGGGACTGGGCTATGCCGCCGAACGCGGCGAACGGCCAAAGGTTAAGGCTGCGCCGGCGGAAACGGTGCCTGGTGCGGCGGATGCCGAAAGCCCGGCCGAGCCCGAAAACCCGGCCGAGGTTGAGACGCCGACCGAGACCGTATCAGCAGATGCACCGGCCTCTGCGCCATCGGCGGACATGCCGGACAGCACGGGCG
>SKHK01000272.1 GCA_007117005.1 Paracoccaceae bacterium | reverse complement strand
TGGCCGGGGCATCGGGCAGGGCGCTGGCGGGGGGCTCTGCCGGGGCGGGCGCGGGGTCCGGCGGAGGCGTCACGCTGGGCGGCCGGGTCCAGCGGGAAACGGTTTCCGCCAGACCCGGGCTGGCGCCCTGCAGCGTGACCGGCGCGCTGCCGCCGCCACCGCCATCGGCGCTGCTGCCCGGCATGACCAGGGCAAAGGCCGACAGATGCAGCGCCAGCGCCACCGCAGCAAAGGGCAGCATCCCGGCGATGCCCCCACCTGCCGGCAAGCCACCGTTATCGGACAGGGCGGTCATGGCCTGCCCCCGGTGGTGTCGCTGCCATCCTGCGCCGCGCTCAGTGTCACCTCGGTCAGCCCGGCCGCGCCCAACCGCGCCAGCAGCACCGCCAGATCGGCCGCCGGCAGTGCCGCATCGGCGCGCAGCAGCACGGGGCCGGGTTCCGCCGCCAGCGTCGCCAGCGCGTCCTCGCCCCGCGCGCTGATGCTCGCCAATTCGCCCGAGGCCGAGACCCACAGCACGCGCGGCGCTGCCTGTGCGACCTCGCCACCGGCGCGGGGCGGGTCGATCGGAAACGGCGGGCTGGGTTCGATACTGGCGGTCATCAGGAAGAAGATCAGCAGCAGGAAGACCACATTGATCATCGGCAGCACGGTTTCGCGCGGCTGCCTTGCGGGTTGGTGCGGCGGGGTCAGGCTGAAGCGGGTCATGGTTCGGTCAGGATCAGCGTGGTGAAGCCCGCAGCCTGCAGCGCCTCGGTCAGGGCGATGACGTCCTGCAGCGTTGCGCCGTCCGCCGGGCGCAGGACCAGCGGGTCGGCGGGGGTTTCGGTCAGCGGGGCCAGCGCGTCCGGCAGGGCCGTCAAGGCGATGGGCTGGCCGTTGAGCCACAGCCCGCCGCCGGGGGCAAAGTCGATCAGCCGGGGCGGGCCGGACCAGTCGCCCGCGCCGCTGCCCGCAGCGCCCAGCGGCAGCGCGGTTTCCTGCCCGAAACGCGAGGCCAGCATGAAGAAGATCAACAGCAGAAAGACCACGTCGATCATCGGCGTCAGGCTGGGGCGGCGGCGGGCGCGGGGCGGAGCAAGGCTGAACATCAGGCGGGCCCCTGCGCGGGTGTCGCTGTGGTGGGCAGCGGGGCGATGAAGATGCGCGTGGCGGTATCTTCCAGATCGGCCTGCAGCCGGTCGGCCACCGCCTCGAAGCCGCTGACCGCGACGCCTGCTGGGATCGCTACCGCCATGCCTGCCGCGGTGGTCAAGAGCGCCTGCCAGATGCCACCGGCGAGCGCCGCCGGATCGGCGCGGTTGCCGGCTTCCTGCAGGGCCTGGAACGCCTCGATCATGCCCAGTACCGTGCCCAGCAGCCCGATCAGCGGTGCGATGGTGGCGATCAGGTCCAGCGGGCGCAGGCCGCGGCGGGCCTCGGCCAGGGCAGCGCGGGCGACGCGCAGCACGTCCTCGCGGGCGTGATCCTCGCTGAGTGTGGGGGTCAGGCGGCAGGTCATGGCGTGGCGGGCGATTCGGGCCCGCAGGCCGCCGGGGCGGTCAAGCCCGGCCAGTGCGCGATCTGTCTTGCCCTGGGTCCAGAGGATCAATGTCTCGGCCAGAGGGCCGGTGCCGTGCCCGCGGCGCCAGGCGCCCAGCCGCTGAAGATGCCAGAGTTTCCACAGGATCAGCGTCAGCATCAGCACCGACAGCGCCGCGATGACCCAAAGCGCGGGGCCGCCACGGGCCAGGAAGGTCAGAACGGGATCAAGGCTCATGCGATCACCTGCAGGGGCTGAAAGACGGGGCCATCCGGCCCTTGGGCGAAATGGGCGGTGATGGCGAAGACCTGCGCCAGCAGCGCCGGGGTCAGCACCTGCGCGGGCGGGCCGTCAGCGACCAGCCGGCCGCGGTGCAGGACCACAAGGCGCGTGCAATGGCGCGCGGCGAGGCCCAGGTCATGCATCGCGGTCAGGACCGCTCGGCCATCCCGGGCGAGCCCGGCGAAAACGCTCATCAGTGCGATCTGGTTGGCCGGGTCCAGCCCGGCGGCGGGTTCGTCGGCCATGATCAGCGGGGTTTCCTGCGCCAGCGCGCGGGCGATCAGCACGCGGGCCTGTTCGCCGCCCGAAAGGCGTGTGGCGATCCGGTGGCGGAAATCCTGCAGCCCCATGGCGGCCAGCGCGCGATCCACCGCGGCGTGGTCCGGTGCGCCGGGTTGCTGGCCCGGCGCCAGATGCGGCGCGCGGCCCAGGGTGACCAGGTGCTGAACACTGACCGGCCAGGCGATTTCCCGGTTCTGGGGCAGCCAGGCGGCGACACGGGCGCGGGCGGTTCGGTCCAGCGTTGCGAGGCTGGAGCGGCCAGCGGCGGGCATCAGGCCCAGTGCTGCGCGCATCAGCGTGGTCTTGCCAGCGCCATTGGGCCCGATCAGGCCAACGCATTCGCCCGGCCCGATGGACAGGGTGATGTCCTCGATCACCGGGCAGGGGCCGCGGCGGGCGGTGAGGTTTTCGAGCGTCAGGAGGCTCATCGCTGCCCGCCTTGCCGGTCAAGCGGCCGGGCTGCGCCCGAAGAGAGGCGTTCAGGGGGGCGCTGCCCCCCGTCGGCTGGCGCCGACTCCCCCCGGAGTATTTCAGGCAAAATGAAGGGGCGGGGTGTCATGTCAGCCCCTCGCGCCTGGTGCGGTAGATGAGGTGGAAGAAGAGCGGCGCGCCGACGAGGGCGGTAAGGACGCCGAGTTTGAGGTCGCGCTCTGGCAGGATCATCCGGACGGCGATATCGGCAGCCAGCAGGAGGGCCGCGCCACCGAAGGCCGAGGCGGCGAGGAGGTGCGAGGGGCGCGCGCCCACGAGCGGGCGCAGGATATGCGGCACGACGAGACCGACAAAGCCTATGGCCCCGGCAACCGCTGTGCCGGCGCCCACCACGCAGGCCGTGCCCGCCACCAGCGTCAGGCGCAGGCGGGGCAGGGCGTGGCCCATGCTTTCGGCGACATCCTCGCCCAGGGTCAGGGCATCGAGCCCGCGCGCGAGGCTGGCCAGCAGCGCCCAGCCCAGCACCATCAGGGGCAGCGCGAGCCAGACATGGGTCATGGAGCGGTCGGCCAGCGAGCCCATCATCCAGAAGACGATTTCCGCGGCGGCGAAGGGGTTGGGCGAGAGGTTGAGGGCCAGCGCGGTGAGCGCGCCCGCCATGGCCGAGACGGCGATGCCCGCCAGGATCAGCGTGATCGACCCGCCTTGCCGGCCGGCCAGCGCCAGGATCAGCCCGACCGCCACCACCGCGCCGGTGAGCGCGGCCAGCGGCAGGGCCAGGGTGAAGGCTGCCGCCAGCCCGGTTTGCAGCGCGATCACCGCGCCCAGTGCCGCCGAGCCGGAGACGCCCAGCAGTCCCGGTTCGGCCAGCGGGTTGCGCAGGTAGCCCTGCATTGCAGCCCCCGCCAGCCCCAGCGAGGCGCCGATCATCGCCGCCAGCAGGGCACGCGGCAGGCGGATTTCGCGCATGACCAGGGTTTCGGCCGTGCCCTCGCCCCGGATCAGGGCGGCCAGCGCGCGGGCCGGGGACAGCCCTGCCGGGCCGGTGAGCAGCGAGACGAGGAAGAGCGCGGCGGTGAGCGCGGCGAGCAGGGTCAGGAGGAGGGCGAGGCGCATCAGTTACCCTCCGTCGCCGCATCGCGCAGCGCCGCCAGCCGGGCCACCGCGCGCAGCACATGCGGCGTGCCGCAGACCCATTCGGCATCGGCCAGCGCCCCGCCGCCGCGGTCGCGCAGGGCCAGCATGGCGGGGTGGTCCATCACCGCCTCGGCCCGCGAGGCGCCAGGGTAGCGTTGCGCCTGGATCACCAGATCCGGCGCCAGCATGACGATCTGTTCCATCGGCAGGGTGCCGCCGCCGGTGATGCCTGCTTCCCGAGCGACATTGGCCAGACCAGCGAGCACCAGCAGGTCCGCTGCCATTGTCCCGCTGCCGGAGGTGTAGTTGTTGGCGTTGTGCAGGACCGCGCGGAGGGGCATTTCGGGGGGCGGGGCGAGCGCCGCCAACCCGGCCCGGAAATCGGCGATCAGCGCCTGGGCCTGCGCTTCGCGCCCCAGCAGCGCGCCGATCTGGGCGATGTTGTCGGGGATATCTTCCAGCCGCATGGCCAGCGGCATCTGTTCCACGCGCAGGCCCAGCCGTTCCAGCAGGCTGACGGTGTGGCGCGGGGTCCAGATGGTGGCCAGCACCATATCGGGGTCGAGGGCGTGGATTTCCTCTGCCCGGCCGTGGTTCAGGGGGAAGCCCGCCGCCTGATCGGCCATCACCGACATCATCGGGTCGGCGGCCAGATGCGTGATCGAGACCAACTGCCCCGGCGCGGACAGCATCATCGCCAACTGGTCGGTGCAAAGGTTGAGCGAGACCACCCGCTGGGGTGGCCCCGCGGCCGCAGCCGTGGCGCCCAGCAGCGCCACGGCCAGCGCCACCAGGCTAGAAGCGCGCGGCGACGCCAATGTGAATGGACCGGCCGGGCGTGGCATAGCCGGGCACCTGCTGGTAATGGCGGTCGAACAGATTGTCGACGCGCAGATAGATATCGGCGCGATCGGTCACGCCATAGCGCAGGCCGGCATTGACCACGGTGTAGTCCTGAAACGGCGTGCCGAATTCCACCGCGCGGCCGGCGACATGCTGCACGCCAAGCGAGCCGCGCAACCGGGCCGCCAGATCGGCATCCAGCCCCAGGAACAGGTCATGACGCGGCACGCGGGTCAGGCGAGTGCCGGCGGGGGCGCGCGCGTCGGTATAGGTGTAGCTGCCGGTCAGGGTGACGCGGTCGCCCAGCGGGGCGCTGCCCGAGAGCTCCAGCCCGCGGCGGCGGGAGGTGCCGGGCAGGTTTATCAGCGTGTTCGGGGTCACGCTGCCATCGAAGGTGATCAGATTATCGGTGTTGAGCCAGAAAAGCGTCGCGCTGATCCGCGCCCCGCCGGCAAAGACATGATCGGCGCCGATTTCCGCGCTGATGCTGGTTTCCGGGTCCAGCGACGGGTTCCCGATGAAGGAGCCATAGTCGCCGAAGCGTTCGTCGATCGCCGGCGGGCGGAAGCCGCGGCCAACCGCGCCGCGAACGGTGGTGCCCGGCGTGGCCTGCCAGGCGGCGGTCAGCCGGCCGGTGGCAAAGCTGCCGAAGGCCGAGTCGCGGTCGATCCGCGCCGTGGCGCCGAGGTCCAGCGTGTCGGTCGGCGCCCAGAGGCCCTGCAGAAAGGCACCGGTGGTGCGGTTGCGTTCCGATCCGCCGGGCAGGTTGTCCGAGCGCGACTGTTCCTGCTGGCTGTCGGCGCCCCAGACCAGGGTCAGGCCCGGTGCCACCTCGGCCACGCCCTGATAGGCCAGCGTGATGCGCCGGCCCTGAAAGCCGTTTGTAAAGGCGCCGTCGGTGAACTGGTCCCGCGTGATGCGGTAGCCCGACAGCGATAGCGTGTGCTCCACCGCGCCGGTGTCGAATTCGGCAAAGACGCGCCCGCCAAGCTGGCGCCAGCGCGCCTCGTTATCGGCATCGGCACCGAAGGCGTCGAACTGGTTGCGGGAACGCTGCTGGAAGCCGGCAACGCCCAGCGTCAGCGCATCCGTCGCGGCATAGCGGGTGGAAAAGCTCAGCCGCGTGGCGCGGAAGCCGTCGGGGTCGTTGTCTGTGCTGAAACCGGGCGTGCCGGGGGTGCCCTCCCAGGCCGAGAAACCGCGGGTCTGGCGATGGGCGATGCTGAGCGCGGTCTCGAACCGGTCGTCGCGGTAGGTGAGCGTGTAGCCGGCAGCGGCGCTGCGATAGCTGCCGCCCTCGGCAAAGACGCTGTGCTGGAAGCCGTCCTGCGTGGCGCGGCGGGTGGTGATGTTCACCACACCCGCCACCGCCGAGCCGCCATAGAGTGCCGATTGCGACCCGCGCAGCACCTCGATCCGGTCGATGTCATCAAGCGTCAGATGGCCGAAATCGGTTTCGGTTGACACCAACGAGGGGTCGTCGATTCGGATGCCATCGACATAGACGGCGGCGTAGCGCGGGTTGGCGCCACGGATGCGCAGCGCTGTCTGCGAGCCCGGCCCGCCGGTGCCCGCCACGCTGACGCCGGGCAGGCGCGACAGCAGGTCGGAAACCTGGGTGGTGCCGCTGGCCTCGATCTCGTCGCGCTCGATCACGCTGACCGAAGCGCCCGAGCGCTGGATCTCGGTCGGCAGCAGGGTCGCGCTGACGGTGATCTCGTCCAGGTCGATGGCACCCAGGGCCTGGGACTGGGCGGCGGTGGCGGTGCACAGGGCCAGCGCGCTGGCGGCGGTGAACAGGGGTAGGGATCGACGCATCGGTCGGTTGCTCCGGCTTCGGGCGCAAGGGGGCGCCCGTGTTGGTATGGCCTGGGAGCATGCCGCTCCGCAGACGGTGCATGTTGCATCACCTCTACGGACGGACCGTCATCCATGGCGCACCCCGCGCCCGGATGGGGTGATCACCTCGGCAGGTCTCCTGACTCGCGGGTCGTCGCTTGGCCGGGCCTTCCCATGGTGCTGGTCGCGCCACAGTGGCAGTTTCCGGCTTCGCTCACCGCTTACAGTTGCGGGGGCAGTCGCGGATTTGGCCCTGACGGGCCGCACCGTGTTCCC
>SKHK01000007.1 GCA_007117005.1 Paracoccaceae bacterium | reverse complement strand
TCTCTACCGGCAAGGCTGTGGACAACGCCCGTGACAACGCGGCGGTCTGGGCAATTTCCCGCGTCATGGAATCCGACGTCGCGGGTTTCAAGAGCATCTCCGACAGCCTTGCCCTGGGCCAGTCCACCGTGTCGGTGGCGCGTCAGGCGGCGGAAACCGTGACCGACCTGCTGACCGACATGAAGGGGCTGATCGTCGCCGCGCAGGAAGAAAACGTCGACCGCGACAAGATCCAGACCGATGTCGATGCACTGCGCCAGCAGATCACGTCTGTGGTCGGCGCCGCGCAGTTCAACGGCCAGAACCTGGTCAACGGGTCCAGCAACGATCCGATGGAGATCCTGTCTTCGCTCGACCGGAACGCCAGCGGAAATGTCGCGCCGTCCACATTCGAGGTCAACCGCCAGAACCTGTCGGTGACCGCCGGTGACCCGCCGACCTTCGGTGGCGCTGATATTACCGGCGCCATAGGCGGGCCGGGCGCCTTCCTCAGCGGCGCAGGCACCACCACGACAGGGGGCGACGCTCCCACCCCCGTCGATGTTTCGGCCAGCCAGACCATCACCATCGGTCAAGTCGCAGATCAGATCGGTTATGAGATCACGCTCGCGGATATCCAGATCAGCAGCGCCGATGGCGGCACGGCGACCGGTGAGCGCGTATTCCAGTTCGTTGCCAGCGCGGATGACAGCACCGCCGACGTGGCGCGGAACCTGGCACAGCAGATCAACGCCTTCTTTGGCGCGGCGGCTGGAGCCGATTATTCGGTCACGTTTGACGACAATCAGCTGACAATCGTCAACGACTCGGGCGTAGATATCGGTGTCGGGCTGCGCGCGACGGCCGGGGGCGCGGCGGGCGCGACCGGCGGTGCGGGACTGGCCGGTCTGTCCACGCTTGACGTGTCCACCGCCACGGGTGCAACCGGTGCCTTGGCTGCGATCGAGGGTCTGATCCAGACCTCGATCAACGCCGCTGCGGCCTTCGGCTCGGCCGAATCGCGGATCGAGACCCAGAGCAACTTCGTCAGCCGCCTGAGCGATGCCCTGACCTCCGGCATCGGCAGCATGGTGGATGCCGACCTTGAGGCCGCCTCGGCGCGTCTGCAGGCCCTGCAGGTGCAGCAGCAGCTGGCTACGCAATCGCTGTCGATCGCCAACCAGCAGCCGCAGAACATCCTGGCCCTGTTCCGCTAAGGCCAGTGGCAAGGTCCGCCCCGGCGGGCCTTGCCAGCTTTCTGCCCTGTCCTTTCCACCCTTCGCCCGGGAATAGACAATGAACGCTGCTCTTGCTCGAACCGCCTATGACAGCCATGCACGCATGGTAAAGACTCCAAAAGACCTGGAACATGAGGCCCTTGCGCGTGTTACCGGCCGCCTGCGCCGCGCCATCAATGCCGACGGCCCCGGCGCCCATCCCGAACTCGTCGCCGCGCTGGATCAGAACCGCCGCCTGTGGTCGGTCTTCGCCATGGATCTGGCGCATCCGGAAAACGGCCTGCCGACGGATCTGCGGGCCAATCTTCTGGGGTTGGCGCAATTCACGTTCAACCACACCGCGCAGGTTTTGCGCGATGGGGCGGATGCCAGCGTGATCGTCGACATCAACACTGCCGTCATGCGCGGGCTTCGCCGCGAGGATGGTGCCGAATGACCGGCCTTATCCTGAAACTGGGCCCACACGAGCGGGTGTTGATCAATGGCGCGGTGATCGAAAACGGCGATCGGCGCAGCCGCTTCGCGGTGATCTCGCCCAAGGCCAATATCCTGCGCATGCGCGACGCCGTGCATCCGGACGAGGCCAATACCCCCGTCAGGCGGGTCTGCTACATCGCGCAATTGGTCCTGTCCGGTGATGCCGAGGCGGATGCGGCCAGGCAGCAGCTGCTGCGCGGGATCGAGCAGTTGAGCCAGGTTTTCAAGGATCCGGACAGCCGCTCCCAGCTCAGCCGTGCCACGGACGCTGTTCTGCGTGACGAGCATTATCAGGCCCTGCGCGCCCTGCGCGCGCTTCTGCCGAGAGAGGCGCGGCTGCTCGCCGCGGCGCGCCAGTGAGCTTTCAGCCGGTCCTTCCGTCGGGCGGGTTCGCCGGCTGGCGTTTTCTGGAACGCACGCTGGACCGGCAGATGGAGATTCACGCCAACGCCCCCACGGCAAAACGCGAAGAGGCGTATTTCCGCGAACGCATAGGCCAGGTGACATCAGCCAGCGATCTGGTCGCCGATCGTCGGTTGCTGAAGGTCGCACTGACCGCTTTCGGTCTTCTCGACGACCTGCCGAACAGGGCCTTCATCGAGCGGGTTCTGGAAAGTCCGACATCCGAACGGCGCAGCTTTGCGACCCGTCTTGGCGACAGGCGTTATGCCGCGATGGCCGAAGCCTTCGGTTTCGGCGAGACGACGCCGCCCCGAACGCAGCAGCCCGGCTTTGCGGATCGGATCATCGGGCTGCATCAAGGCCGCAGTTTCGAGGAGGCGGTCGGCGCACAGGATGATTCGATGCGCCTGGCCCTGGCGCTGCGGCGCGATCTGACCGATGTCGCCGCGCGCGACAACAGCGAAGAGGCGAAGTGGCTTACCATTCTCGGCACCCCCAACCTGCGCACTGTGTTCGAGACCGCGTTCAGACTGCCCAATGGCTTCGGCGCCCTGGATCTTGACCGCCAGATCGACGTCATGCGAGACCGAACCAGACGCGCTTTCGGCGATGCCTCGGTCAGCCAGTTCGCCGACCCGCAGCAGCTTGAACGGTTGACACAGCGGTACTTTCTGTCTGAGCAGGTGAATTTCGGTGCCACCCTGTCCAGCGGTTCCACAGCGCTGATGCTGCTGCAGGGCGGCCAGGTCCAGCCTTTGCGGTCAATTTAACGCCGTCCCGCATATTATTGACCTGTCCGGTTGACGAGGAAATCTCTTTTTTGCGTCTCATTGTCCTGCTTTCCTGCGCGCGCCTGAACGCTGTGGCGCGCAACTTGACTGACAAGTACCTCTGCATGATCTGGCTCAAGGTCAGAAAGCTGGTCAACGCCCGTTTCACGTCGTTCATCTGCCAGTGCTTACCCGCAGTCTGCTTTTCTGCGCGGGGCAGTCCAAGGCTGTCATGCCGCCGGCGCGCAGCAGAGCTCTGCCTGTTGCTGGCATCAAAGCGACGTTGTCGAGTGTATCGCGTTTTTCGGCCTGCACATCACCCGCTGTTTGAAAGGCCCTGCGCCGTCCTTCGTCCGCAGCAAACCAGGCAAGGGTGACCGCACCCGACATGCCTGGTCTTGCCGGGGCAGCAGAACACGCTGCGACGTTCGGTCCCCGATTCGGTCATGTGGCCGGGTGTCGCCCGTCTGCCCGTGGCCCGAATTCCTGGAACTTGAAAAATAGCGGTGCGTCAAATATTGGCCGCGGATGTCACGCCGCGGAACAGCGCCAGAACCTGCGCAAGGGCCGAAACGACTGACTCGGTTGCCAGCACCACGTCACCCGGCATGACATTGAAGCGCCGCGCCGCGAAAAGCCCATCGGCGCTGCGCAGGTCAAAGGTGAAGATGACCTGCGTCTCGTCCGGGCTGTCTGCGCCCTGGCCGACCTCGCCCGCGCGATATTCCCGCAGGATCATCAGGCCATTCAGATCCGCACGGCGTTCCGACAGGCCGCCGATAGTGGATAGCGCATCCAGCGCGTTGATCCGCTCTCTTTCAAAATAGACAACCTGCTGCGTACCGGTAGCACCCAGCGCGATATAGTTCCGGTTGTCGGCCTCTACAGTGATCCGGTCCCCGCCGCGCAGGGTCACATCGCGTTCGGCATTGCCCAGAAGCTCTGCCGCCGGGATAGTGTAAGATTGCCCCGCGCGTTGCAGTCTTACCAACGGATTGCGCAAGCCGCCGTCAATACCGCCAGCTTCCGCCAGAACGCTGAGAAGCGTGGGGCTGACCTCGGCCAGTGCGATGCGCCCGGGCCTGGCCACGCCGCTGACCAGGTCAATGGTGTTGTTGGCGCCCGGTTCCACGGCAAGCTGCACCTGCGCATCCGGCACGATCACCTCCATCCGGGTCTGCACGTCGCGGCGCGCGCGGTCTGTGGTCATGCCGGCAATGCGGAACTCGCCCACATAGGGGATGAAGATGTCGCCACTGGGCGATACCGTCACATTCTCGATATTCACCACGCGCTCCGCCTCTGTACTGAGCAGCGAGTCGCGCTGGCTGTCCCACACCGTCAGCGTGATCCGGTCACCGGCGCGGATCATGCGGGCAACCGGGCTGGCACCGGCATTGACCCAATGCCGGCGCGCCAGTTCAGAGGACACCGGCCAGGCCGCGATGCTTTCGATGGAGGCGCGCGTCACGGGGACGACCTGAATGCCCGAACCCTCGGCATCGGTGCCGCGCAGCACCTCGCTGGGCAGAGCGGCCGTTCGGGGCAGTGAGCAGGCCGCCAGGGCCGGAACCAGGGCAAGCAGGACGACAACCAGAAACCACCGGGCGACATGGTCTGCGTTGCCATTGCCGTGACCCGCGCCGACACACAAGGCGCCTGCATTGGGGGTGGGACCGCCGGACGGGCCCGGGTTATCGGAAAGCGGTCGAAGCATGCGGCGTCCCTCAACGCACGGGTTCGCTGACCCGCTCGCAGTTGTTCTCGCAACATTATACAGCTTCCCGGCGGCGGACAAGCAACTAAACTTGGCCCTCGCCTGTCTTGTCGCCTCTGTCAGACGCCGATTCGCTGCTTGACGCCTACAGGCGAAGAACCTACACCTGCGCCGTCAGGCGGGTTGGCGGAGAGGTTACGCAGCGGATTGCAAATCCGTGTAGACCGGTTCGATTCCGGTACCCGCCTCCAAACACTCTTCCCGACATTCCCCGCTCACGCGCCCGTTGCCGCCGCATCCGTCACCGCACCTCTTGCCGTGTTGGTGGGGACGGTGGCAGCAAGCCGCAGTTTTCGGATCAAGCCGGAGCCGAGGGCCGTCATTCCGCCAACCGTGGCTTTCGCGGAACATCCTCAAAGGGATGCCGGGGCAAATAAGGCCAGACTTCCAGCCATCCGGATTGTCCAATCCGGATGAATTTCATAAGCTTCATGGCAAGACACCCCCGACAGGGATGCCGCGAACGCCACGAAAGGAAGCGCGCCATGTAGCCGACGCGCCTTGTGCGTTGCTGCCAGCTGCGCCGCAATGCAAGCCCCCTGCGATGACGACACGCCCCGCCGATGCCGGAAATGACAGCACCCTGGACGCCATGTTCCCGTGACCCCGCAACGGCACGCACTATATCGCCCCCCGCGGGGCCTTAAGACCGCAAAAGGTAAGGATAGGATGATCACCATGCAGCGACGCCACTTTCTGGCCAGCACCGCCGGTGCCGCCTGCCTTGCTCTTGTGCCATTTGCCGCCGGGGCCGAACAGGCGGGCATCGACGCCCTGCCCGATGACGTGGCAGAGGCGCGCGCCGCCATCCTGGACGGGCGCGTGCCGCAGGAGGGCGGGATCGAGATCGATGCCCCCTCACTGGCCGAGAACGGCGCGCAGGTGCCTGTCACCTTGCGCGTCGACAGTCCGATGACGGCAGCGGATCACGTCATCGCCATCCATATCCTGGCCACGCGCAACCCGGCGCCCGGGATCGGTCATTTTCACCTGACCCCGCATCTGACCCGGGCCGAGGTCTTTACCCGTCTACGGCTGGCCGAGGAGCAGTCTTTTCTGGTTCTGGCCGAATTGTCGGACGGGCGCGTGCGTCAGGCCGCCGCCCGGGTGATGGTGACGCAAGGCGGCTGCAGAACCTGAGCAGCACGCCCAACGATCCGCACCCGCAATACCGCCAGGGAAAGGAAAGCCCGATGTTCACCCCCCGCGTCCGCCTGCCCCGCACCGCCACCGCGGGCGAGGAGATCGAGGTTCGCACCCTGATCAACCACCCCATGATCACCGGCGTCAGCGGGCCGGACCCGCGCGACATGCTGGCCCGGTTCGAGGCGACGATGAACGGCGAGACGGTCTTTGCCTGTGACTTCGCCAATGGCAGCGCGGCCAACCCGACCATCATCTTCTACGTCCGGGCCGCTGCGCCGGGTGCGTTCACCTTCACCTGGACGCACGAGGACGGGCGCCAATTCCAGACCGAAGGCACGGTCGATATTTCCTGAACCGGCCCCTCTGGCCCCGTCAGAAAGCTTCCGTTAACCTGTTCACGGGCAGGCTGCACGGTATGCGGCGGGGCACGGCAGGGCGGGACGTTGATGGGCAATCACCTTTATTACGGCGACAACCTGTCGGTGCTGCGCGAGTCCATCGCCGATGAGAGCGTGGACCTGATCTACCTCGACCCGCCCTTCAACTCGAATGCCAGCTACAACGTGCTGTTCAAGGGGCCTTCGGGGCAGGAAAGCGCCGCGCAGATCGAGGCGTTCGACGACACCTGGCACTGGAACGACAGCGCCGAGGCGGCGTTCGGCGAGGTGCTGCGATCCGGCAACGGCAACGCGGCCGAGATGCTGCGCGCGATGCGGTCCTTTCTGGGCGAGAATGACATGATGGCCTATCTGGCCATGATGGCGGTGCGGCTGCTGGAGTTGCACCGGGTGCTGAAGCCCACGGGGTCGCTCTATCTGCACTGCGACCC
>SKHK01000268.1 GCA_007117005.1 Paracoccaceae bacterium | reverse complement strand
TGGCGCGGTAAAGCGCGCGGGCTCTGGCGGGGCGGGGGGCGCGTGGCGGCTGCCCTGCCCTGCCCGGCCCGCCCGCGCCTGCAGAAAGCGCTTCACGATCCGGTCCTCCAGCGAATGAAAACTGACGACGGCCAGCGCGCCGCCGGGCCTGAGCGCGCGCTCGGCGGCCATCAGCCCGTCCAGCAGCGCGTCGAATTCGGCATTCACGGCGATGCGCAGCGCCTGAAAGCTGCGCGTGGCAGGGTGGGACTGGCCCGGCTTGGCGCGCGGCAGGCAGGCGGCGACGATCTCGGCCAGCTGCCCGGTGCGGGTGATCGGCGCCTCGGCCCGCACGCGGGTGATGGCGCGGGCGATGCGGCGCGCGGCGCGTTCCTCGCCATAGTGGAACAGGATGTCTGCCAGCAGGCCCTCCGGCGCCTGGTTCACCAGATCGGCGGCGCTGGTCCCGTCCTGGCTCATGCGCATGTCCAGCGGCCCGTCGCGCAGGAAGGAAAAGCCGCGCTCTGCCTGGTCAAGCTGCATGGACGAGACGCCCAGATCCAGCACCACCCCGTCCAGCATCTCGCCCGCCAGCCCGTCCAGATCGGCGAAATTGCCCTGCACCGGGGTCAGCCGGTCGCCATAGGCCGCGCCCCAGTCGCGCGCCATGGCCAGCGCCAGCGGGTCCCGGTCGATGCCGATGACGCGCGCCGCTCCGGCCTGCAAAAGCCCGCGCGCATAGCCACCCGCGCCCAGCGTGCCGTCCAGCCAGATGCCCTGTACCGGGGCGACAGCGGCCAGAAGCGGACCCAGCAGGACCGGAACATGAGGCGCTTCCGGGGGCGCATCGGGGCTTGAGCCATGCGCGGGCGCCCGGGTCATGCGTCTTCCGGCAGATCAGGCAGCAGGCTGTCGGGGTCGAAATCCGGGTCCTGCTCGGCCAGCCATTCATCGGCCTTGGCCATTTCCTCGGCCTCATAGGTTTCCGGGTTCCAGATCTGGAAATGATCGCCCGAGGCGATGAAAAAGGCGCTGTCCTTCAGGCCCAGCTTTTCGCGCAGCTTCTGGGTCAGCTGGATACGCCCGTCATCATCCAGCTGCGTGGGCCAGGAATGGCCGTGATAGATGCGCTCCATGTATTTGCGTTCCGGCGAGCCCTTCTTCATCCGGTCGATGCGGCGGTCGATCTGTTCGATCGCGTCGATCGTGTAGACGTTGAAGCGGTTCTGGCGTTCGGTGCCGTAGACGATGACCAGATTGGCGCGTTTGCCCTCGGACCAGTCGGGGTCGGATTGCTGGATCACGGGGCGAAACAGGGCCGGGATGGACACCCTGCCCTTCGCATCCACCTTCTGGTGGCTTTCACCGCGAAACCTGCGCGCCACTGCCTTGCGCCTCTCTGCCTGCCCCCTGGCCCAGAGGGCCAATCAACCCGCCGCCCGAGGGGCCAAAGAAAAAACGGCGGTTCGGACTGCTGCCACTGTCCGAACCGCCGCCCTCTGTTCCCATCTCTGGGTGCCCGACTGCGCATGACCACCTGGGGGGATGTCTGCTCGCCTGCGCGCCGGATCTCTTCATCGCAAGAAGCGGAGTGCCTGTATGAAACTGCCTCGTTTCGTTTTTTCGTTGACCGCTCTTCCGTGAGAGAAGTGATGCCATGGGATTTCATGGGACGCAACTGCTTTGTATGCTTGATGATGACGATTTATCACAGCGCGGTGACCGGGAATCATCCACAGCTTGACGAACAGGCAGTCTAAAAACAATATATGGTGAGAACATTCCCGGTACCTTTCCATATTTCGGCGCGAGCTGTGAGCTAGAAAACTTCCCATGATTTCCCGTGGCAGCATTACGATGTTGCGCAACGGGCACAGTCCAGCACGAAGACCGGGTCTGCAGGAGTTTTTCACCAACACCCCACCGACACTCCGCTGCGCGAATCTGACAGAAAAATCCGGGAATCGCCACCGGGCCGCAGAATCGCCCCGGTCGGCGCGCCGTACGACCGTGATGACGGCATCGCCGGGTGCCTTTTTTCCCATGCTTTCCCGAAAGGGGCAGCCATGCCCATGAATTCCCGCGCGCCGCAGCCCAGCCCGGGACGCGACAGGCGCGGGAAAGAGTGCCGCTCAGTCCACGCTGTCGATCAGGCGGCGCGCCATGCGGCGGTAGGCATCGGCCACCGGGCTGTCGGTCGCGGCCACCGGCACGCCCCCGTCGCTGGCCAGTCGCACCTCGACCGCCAGCGGCAACTCGCCCAGGAACGGCAGGCCCAGGCGCTCGGCCTCGCGCTTCACGCCGCCCTCGCCAAAGATATGCTCTTCATGCCCGCATTTGGGGCAGATGAAGGTCGACATGTTTTCGATCAGCCCCAGAACCGGCGTCTTCAGCGTGTTGAACGCCTTCAGCGCCTTGCGCGCATCCAGCAACGCCACGTCCTGCGGGGTGGACACCACGATGGCGCCGGCAAGGTCGAATTTCTGGCACAGCGTCAACTGGATGTCGCCCGTGCCCGGCGGCATGTCCACCAACAGCGCGTCCAGTTCGCCCCAGCGCACCTGGGTCAGAAGCTGCTGCAACGCCCCCATCAGCATCGGACCGCGCCAGATGACCGCCTCGTCCTGTTCGCGCAGCAACAGGCCGATGGAAATCATCGTCACACCATGCGCCACAGGCGGGATGATCTCCTTGCCATCAGGCGAGGCCGGGCGCTTTGTCACGCCCATCATGCGCGGCTGGCTGGGGCCGTAGATATCTGCATCCAGCAGCCCCACGCGCCACCCCTCGCGCGCCAGCGCCACCGCCAGATTGGCCGAGACGGTGGATTTGCCCACCCCTCCCTTGCCGGACCCGATGGCGATGATCCGCTTGACCCCGGGCACGCTGTTCGGCCCGGCGGTGGGGTGGCGGCCGATCTGCATGGCCGGCGCGCCCTTGCCGCCCGTCTTGCCCAGCGAGGGCGGCGGGCCGTGCGAGGTCAGCGCCACCGAAACCTGGCTCACCCCGTCCAGCGCCGAGACCACGGCCTCTGCCTGGGCGCGCACCGGCGCCAGCGCCTTTGCGGCCGCGGGCGAATCGGCCTCGATCACAAAGCGCACCGCACCGCCCGCCACCGCCAGCGCCCGCACCAGATCGCGCGACACAAGGTCGCCACCATCGGGCAGGGTCACGCCCTGCAGGGCTGCCAGAATCGTCTCGCGGCTGGGGGCGTCCCGGGTTGTCATCTCATGCCTCGTCTTCGGTTGGCGCGTGGCGGCCGCGAATCGGCCGCATCGCACATTCTGTATCACGGCCCCGCGTTAATGCCGCCTTGTCACTGGCCCCGCAACACAGGCCCCGAAACACAGGCCCCGAAACACAGGACAGCCGGCCCCTGCGGCGGCTTGCCGAAAAGCTGGTGTCTTTCACCGCACGCGGCAAGATGCCTTGCGCCGCGTTTCGCGGCGAAAACCGCAGCGAAAGCGTTGCCGGACCCCGCGCCCCGCCCCGCTGACGCAACCATTGCCGCCGCAAAAGACCGATACGGCATCCGAAACCAGCCCCATTTGCCGCCGGAACCCCTTGGAACTGCACAAAGTTTACGCAACGTCGCCATGTGTTTTCTGCATGGCAGCATTGTGCGAAAAGTCATTGTGCAATTGCAGCATCGCGCCCTATCTTCTTCAACAGACGGCAAGGGGATGGCCCCGCCGCACAGAGATCGAAAAGAAACGAAAGCTGTTCGCATGCAGACCGCCCTTGCCAATACCTTGGCCGTTTTCGACGTCACGGCGGTGTTCGCGGCGCTGAGCCGCCGGTGGCGCTATGCCCGGGCCTACAATCGGGCCTTCGCCGAACTCAACGCCCTGAGCGGGATCGAGCTGGCGGATATGGGGCTTTCGCGCTGCATGATCAGCCGCCTGGCGCATGAAAAGGCCCGGCGCAGCATCACCGGCTGAAAGGCCGATGATTGAAATTCCGTCCGGGTTCGCCCGGTCGGTACGAGGCGAAAGGCCCTTCCTCCTCCCTGGGCCGATCGTGACGAAGCCACACCGTCCTCCTCCCTGGTGATGGCTTCTATTGTCCGGGTGCCCCCCTCCTCCTCCCTGGGGTATCGGACAAAGTAAGGACGCGGCTGCCCCTCCTCCTCCCTGGGCAGCCGCGTTTCTTCTTTTCGTCCCCCCGTGTACAACGCGCCGACCGGCGTCGTCCCGTCATAGCACTGGCATGGCACTGGCATCGCCTCAGAACGGCACGTCGTCGATCCCCTCGGCCGAAGTAAGAAACCGCGCGATGATGTGCTTTTCTCCGGCGCGATCAAAGGCCACGGCCAGCTTGTCGCCGTCCACGGCATGCACAGTGCCCAGCCCGAAACGTTGATGCATCACCCGCTCGCCGGGCTGGAAAACCACATCCGCGCCGCCCGGCGCCATAGGCGCTGCGGGCCGTGGCACCGCGCCACCCCCGGCCACCTGCCGGCTTTGCGCCTGCAGGCGCCGCCAGCCAGGCGAGGCATAGACATTGGCGCGCGCCACGCGCGCCTCCATCCCGCTGCCGGCCACCACCTCGCCCTCGATCACCTCGTCGCCGACATGGGTGCGGCCAGCGCCCCGGCCATGGCGCGCCGCCGCCCCATAGCCCCCGCCATAAAGGCCCGGCGGGGTCAGCACCTCGACATGATCTTCCGGCAACTCGTCGATGAAGCGGCTGGGCAACTGGCTTTGCCACTGTCCGAACACCCGGCGGTTGGCGGCAAAGGAGATGACGCATAACCGTTCCGCCCGCGTGATGCCGACATAGGCCAGCCGGCGTTCCTCCTCCAACCCCTTTTGCCCGCTTTCATCCATGCTGCGCTGGCTGGGAAACAGCCCGTCCTCCCAGCCGGGCAGAAACACCACCGGAAACTCCAGCCCCTTGGCGGCATGCAGGGTCATCAGCGTCACCTTCTCGGACGCATCCTCGCTTTCATTGTCCATGATCAGCGCGACATGCTCCAGAAAGCCCTGCAGATTGTCGAATTCCTCCAACGCCTTGAGCAGTTCCTTCAGGTTCTCCAGCCGCCCCTCGGCCTCGGGTGTGCGCTCGGCCTGCCACATGGCGGTATAGCCCGATTCGTCCAGCATCCGTCCCGCCAGTTCCACATGGTTGACGCCCGCGCGCACCGCCTCATGCCAGCGCGCCGCATCCTCGATGAAACCGCGCAAGCCCCCGGCCGCCTTGCCCTTCATCAACCCGTCGCGCAGCGCCAGGGCCGCGCCCTGCATCAGGGGCACGCCACCGTCGCGCGACGCGCGCTGCACGGTCTGCAGGGCCTTGTCACCGATCCCCCGGCGCGGGACATTCACCACCCGTTCAAAGGCCAGATCATCGGCCGGGCTGACCGCCAGGCGGAAATAGGCCATCGCGTCGCGAATTTCCTGCCGCTCATAAAACCGCGGACCGCCGATCACGCGATACGGCAGGCCGATGGTCAGGAACCGGTCCTCGAAGGCCCGCATCTGATGACCCGCGCGCACCAGAATGGCGACCTGATTACGCGATACCGGCGCGCCCAGCCGATGGCCGCGCTCCAGCGCCTCGATCTCCTCGCCCACCCAGCGCGCCTCTTCCTCGCCATCCCAATGGCCGATCAGCCGTAGCTTCTCGCCCTCCGGCAATTCGGTCCACAGCGTCTTGCCCAGCCGCCCCTGATTGGCGGCAATCACAGCGCCGGCGGCCGCCAGGATATGGGGGGTCGAGCGGTAATTCTGTTCCAGCCGGATCACGGCGGCGCCAGGAAAATCCCGCTCGAAACGCAGGATATTGCCCACCTCGGCGCCGCGCCAGCCATAGATCGACTGGTCGTCATCGCCCACACAGCAGATATTGCCATGGCCCTGCGCCAACAGCCGCAGGAACAGATACTGCGCGACATTGGTGTCCTGATATTCGTCCACCAGAATAAAGCGCAGCCAGCGGTGATATTGCGCCAGCACATCGGGGTTGGCCTGGAATATCGTCACCGGATGCAACAGCAGATCGCCGAAATCGACGGCGTTGAGGGTCTTCAGCCGCTCCTGATAGGCGGCATAGATCTCGGTGCCGCGGTTGTCGAAGGCATGCGCCTCTGACGCCGGCACGCTATCGGGGCGCCAGGCGCGGTTCTTCCAGCTGTCGATCAGCCCGGCCATGGCGCGCGGCGGCCAGCGCTTTTCATCCAGGTTGAAGGCCGACAGCACCTGTTTGATCAGCCGCAACTGGTCGTCGGTATCCAGAATGGTAAAGCTGGGCTTCAGCCCCACCAGTTCGGCATGCCGGCGCAACAGCTTGACCCCGATGGCATGGAAAGTGCCCAGCCAGGGCATCCCCTCTACCTGCTCGCCCAGCAGACCGCCCAGCCGCAGCTTCATCTCGCGCGCGGCCTTGTTGGTAAAGGTGACGGCCAGAATCTCGTTGGGCCGCGCCGTGCCGGTGGCCAGCATATGGGCGATCCGCGCGGTCAGGGCGCGGGTCTTGCCGGTGCCGGCGCCGGCCAGCATCAAAACCGCGCCCTCCAGCGTCTCCACCGCATCGCGCTGCGGCGCGTTCAGCCCGGCCATGTAGCGCGCCGCGCGCGCCTCGCCCGCCGCCGCCATGGCCCGGCTGGCCAGCCCCGATCCCTGCTTCATGGCTGCATCCGCCCCTTTTGCCGCGCCTGAAAACCTAGCGCATCGCGGCGCCGCTTCCAAGCCGCATGTTCCACATCTGTTCAGCCCCGGCCCGCCCCTGGTCGGCCGGGCGCGGGTGG
>SKHK01000319.1 GCA_007117005.1 Paracoccaceae bacterium | reverse complement strand
GCTGGCGCGGGCGCCGGACCCGCTGGGCGAGGGGCTGGGGGGCGCATTTCGTGCGCTGCCGGGAGAAGAGCGCCGCGCGGTGATCCGGGCGCTAGGACTGCTGAGCGCGCTGGCTGGTGATGCGTTGCATGGCGCCACGCTGGCCGGCGACCCGCTGGCCGAGGATGATGCCGAAGATGCCCTGGCCGCCGGCGATAATTGACCCACACTGCGGCGCGCACCGGGGCGGTTGCCGGCAGATCCCCTGCGCCTGGCACAGAGCCAGCTGCAGGATGCGGGGCGGCCCTCTCAGCCGGACAAGGTGTCAGCCAGTTGTAGCGTCATCCCGTCACAGCAGCCGACCGTGGCAATGCTTGAATTTCTTGCCAGAGCCGCAGGGGCAGGGTGCGTTGCGGCCCGGGTTGCCCCAGGTGCCGGGGTCGTTTTCGTCAAAGCCTTCCACCAGTGCCACGCCCGCCGGGCTGGCCGCCGCGGCCGCAGCACCGGCCATTTCCGGCTGCTGTTGGGGTTGAGCGCCGGGCTGCCGGTTCAGGGGCGGCAGGTCCACGGGCTGCGCCAGCTTGCCGTCCGGGCCTGCCGCTGCCAGGCGCGCCTGCGCCAGCATCTGCGCGCGCATCGCCTCGCGCTCTTCCTCGGTCATCGGCCGCAGCAGCGCCAGTTGCTTTGTCACCTCTTCGCGCAGCGCCGCCAGCATCCCCTCGAACAGGACAAAGGCTTCCTGCTTGTATTCGTTCAGCGGGTCGCGCTGGGCCAGGCCGCGGAAATTCACCGCCGAGCGCAGATGTTCCAGCGTCACCAGATGCTCGCGCCATTTGGTGTCGATGATCTGCAGCAGCACCTGCTTTTCGACATCGCGCATCACCTCGACACCGAAGCTCTGCTCTTTCTCGGCCATCATCGTGTTGGCGGCCTCTTCCAGCCGCTCGCGCATGACTTCCTGATCGACGCCGTCTTCCTCGGCCCAGTCTATGACCGGCAGGTCCAGGTTCAGCTTGTCCTGCAACGTCGCCTTCAGCCCCTCGGGGTCCCATTGATCGGCATAGGTGTTGGGCGGCAGGTGGCGGTTGACCATCTCTTCGATGGTGGCGTGGCGCATGTCTGTGATGGTATCGGCCAGGTCCTCGGCGGCCAGAATGTCCAGTCGCTGTTCAAAGATCACGCGGCGCTGGTCGTTCATTACGTTGTCGAATTTCAGCAGCGTCTTGCGGGTGTCGAAATTGCGCGCCTCGACCTTTGCCTGCGCCTTTTCCAGGGATTTGTTCACCCAGGGGTGCACGATCGCCTCGCCTTCCTTCATGCCCAGCGTGGACAGCACCTTTTCCAGCCGTTCCGAGCCGAAGATGCGCATCAGGTCGTCTTCCAGCGACAGGAAGAAGACCGACCGCCCCGGATCGCCCTGACGGCCCGAACGGCCGCGCAGCTGGTTGTCGATGCGCCGGCTTTCATGCCGTTCGGTGGCCAGAACGAACAGCCCGCCGGCATCCAGCACCCGCGCGCGCTCCTCGGCGACCTCGGCCTCGATCCGGGCGCGAATTTCGGCCGGGTCGGCCTCGGGCTCGGCGGCCAGCGCTTCCATCACGCGGAATTCCACGTTGCCGCCAAGCTGGATGTCGGTGCCGCGCCCGGCCATGTTGGTGGCGATGGTCACCGCGCCCACGCGCCCGGCCTCGGCCACGATATGGGCCTCCTGTTCATGCTGGCGCGCGTTCAGCACGTTATGCGGGATGCCTGCCTTGGTAAGCATCGCCGCCAGTTCCTCTGACTTCTCGATCGAGGTGGTGCCCACCAGCACCGGCTGGCCGCGCTTGTGCGCCTCGGTCAGTTCCTCCATCACGCCGTCGAATTTCTCGCGTGTGGTGCGATAGACCTGATCATGTTCGTCGGTCCGCGCGATGGGCATGTTGGTGGGGATCTCCACCACACCCAGATCATAGATCTCGCGGAATTCCTCGGCCTCGGTCGCCGCGGTGCCGGTCATGCCGCCCAGTTTTTCGTAAAGGCGAAAGTAGTTCTGAAAGGTGACCGAGGCCATGGTCACCGTCTCGGGCTGGATAGACAGCCCCTCCTTTGCCTCGACCGCCTGATGCAGCCCTTCCGACAGCTGCCGGCCCAGCATCATGCGGCCGGTGAATTCGTCGATCAGGACGATCTTGCCGTCGCGCACGATGTAATGCTGGTCCTTGTGCAGCATCTTGTGCGCGCGCAGCGCCTGATTGATGTGATGCACCAGCGTGGTCGATTCCGGTCCGTAAAGCGCCTGGCCCTCGGGCAGCAGCCCGGCCTCGTGCAGCTTCTGCTCGATGAACTCGATCCCGTCATCGGTCCAGGTGACCAGACGCATCTTTTCGTCCAGCGTGAAATGGTCATCGGTCACATGCGGGATCAGGGCATTGACCTTGACGTAAAGATCGGTGCGGTCATCCGACATGCCGGAGATGATCAGGGGCGTGCGCGCCTCGTCGATCAGGATCGAATCGACCTCGTCGACGATGGCGAAATGGTGCCCGCGCTGCATCATCTGATCCAGTTGCACCTTCATGTTGTCGCGCAGATAGTCGAAGCCCAGTTCGTTATTGGTGGCATAGGTGATGTCGGCGCGGTAGGCGGTGCGCTTTTCGTCGTCGGGCTGATGGGGCACCACCACGCCGACGCTCATGCCCAGCTTCGCATAGACCTTGCCCATCCAGCCGGCATCGCGCCTCGCCAGATAGTCGTTGACAGTGACAACATGCACGCCGCGCCCGGTCAGCGCGTTCAGATAGGCCGGGAAGGTGGCGACCAGCGTCTTGCCCTCGCCCGTCTTCATCTCGGCGATGTTGCCGCGATGCAGGAAGATACCGCCGATAAGCTGCACGTCAAAGGCGCGTAGCCCCAGCGCCCGGCGCGCGGCCTCGCGGCAATTGGCGAAGGCCTCGGGCAGCAGGTCATCCAGGCTCTCGCCGTCGGCATGACGGGCCTTCAGCGCCTCGGTGCGGGCGATCAGCCCGGCATCGTCCAGCGCCTGAAATTCCGGTTCCAGCTCGTTGATCCTGGCCACCAGCGGGCGTATCGCCTTGACCTTGCGGTCATTCGCCGTGCCGAAAATCTTCCGTCCAACCGTTCCAAGACCCAACATGTCAGCTCTGCTGCCTCGCTATATGGCTGCCGCTCAAAATTCCTGCCCGTAACCGAGGCGTCGCACGGCCCCGAAGGGGTTGCCGGCCCGTCCTCGCTTGCCTAGAAAGACCGCCAAGGGACGTATTGCCAACCCGCAACACCGCGTTGCGATGTAAGCGGCGCCCCCTCTGGTGTCAATCACACGGGGCGCGTGCGCGCGCATCGCAGCCGCGCGTCATGTTACAGGAGTTTCCCACATGTCAGTTTTCTTGCGCCGTGCCGCCCTGGCGGTTGCCCTTTCCGCGGTGTCGGCTCCCGCCCTGGCCGACGAGCCCGATGCCGGCACGGTTCTGGCGCGCGTCGGCGCGGTGGAAATCACCCTCGGCCACGCCATCACGCTGCGCGGCCAGCTGCCGCCGCAATTCCAGCAGATCCCGGCCGCGACGCTGTTTCCTGCCATCGTGGACCAGTTGATCGACCAGGAATTGCTTCGCCAGTCCGGCGAGGGGGCGCTCAGCCTTGGCGACAGGTTGGCGCTGGAGAACGAGGTGCGGAACTTCGTGTCTAACGCCGCGCTGACCGCCGCCGTCGAGGCCGCCTTGACGGAAGAGGCCATCGCTGCAGCCTATGAGGCCTTTGCCGCCGAGTTCGCCGAGGGCGAGCCGACCACCGAATACAACGCCGCCCACATCCTCGTGCAGACCGAAGAGGAAATCGCCGCCGTGATCGAACGGCTGGAAGCGGGCGAGGATTTTGCCGATGTCGCCCGCGATACCTCGCGCGACGGATCGGCGGCGCAGGGCGGCGATCTGGGCTGGTTCGGCCCCGGCGCGATGATCGCCCCGTTCGAGGAAGCGGTCATGGCGCTGGAACCCGGCGAGATTTCGGGCCCGGTCGAAACCCGTTTCGGCTGGCATGTGGTGTATCTGATCGACACCCGCATCGCCGAGGTGCCGCCGCTGGAAGAGGTGCGCGACGACCTTGTAAGCGAGCTGAGCCAGCAGTTCTCGCGCGAGTTCGTGGCAGAGCTGCGCGCGCAGACCGAGGTGGAGAACCTGTCCGAGGGGATCGATCCGGCCCTGCTGGGCGAAGTTGATCTGCTGAACGACTGAACGGCGCTAACCGGCCGGGCTGGCCCGCGCGGCCAGCCCGACCGCGCAGCGGCGCACGGTGCAGGGCAACGCCCGGGCGCAGGGGGGTGAATGATGGGCGACAAGGCGCGGCGTCAAAAGCGCAAGACGGCCATATGGAAAGCGCGCGCCAAGGCGGCAGAGGCGCGCCTCGCCGCGTTCGAGGGCGCCATGGTCCCAGCATCGTCTGTGCCATCGTCTTCGGCATCGGCCGTAACTGCGGCGACGCCGGCCAAGAAACTGGCGCTGTCGCCCCTCGCGCCGCCGGACGGTTTGCCGGCCCTGCCGCCGATTGCGGGGGCGCGATTCTCGGCAATCGCCGCCGGGGTGCGCTATGCCGGGCGTACGGATGTCATGCTGGCGGAACTGGCCCCCGGCACGGTGCTGGCCGGTACCTTCACCCGCTCGCAGACCCGTGCCGCCCCGGTGCTGGACTGCCAGGCAAAGCTTTTGCCCGCCGACAGCCTGCAGGCCGATGCCGGCGCGGCGATCCTGGTCAATTCCGGCAATGCCAACGCCTTTACGGGCGCGCGCGGCGTGGCCTCGGTGCAGGCCATCTGTGCGGCCGTGGCCGAGCGCCTGGGCCTGCCGGCGGCGCGCGTCTTCACCGCCTCGACCGGCGTGATCGGCGAGCCGCTGGCGCATGAGCGGATCACCGCGGCAATCGACGATCTGGCGCAGGGCCTGGCGCCCGAGAGCCTGCCCGACGCCGCCCGCGCCATCATGACCACCGATACCTTTCCAAAGGGCGCGGCCGCCGAAATCACCGTCGGCGGCGAAACCGTGCGCATCGCCGGCATCGCCAAGGGCTCGGGCATGATCGCGCCGGACATGGCGACGATGCTGGTCTTCATCTTTACCGATGCCAGCCTGCCGCGCCCGCTTCTGCAGGCCATGGTCAGCCGCCAGACAGAGACCAGCTTCAACGCCATCACCGTGGACAGCGACACCTCCACCTCTGACGCGCTGCTGGTCGCGGCCACCGGCGCCGGACCGGCCCCGGCCATCACCGACCCCGCCAGCCCCGAGGCCGCCGCCTTCGAGGCGGCGCTTGCCGGCGTCATGCGCGACCTTGCCCATCAGGTGGTGCGCGATGGCGAGGGGGCGACGAAATTCGTCGCCATCACCGTCACCGGCGCCAGCAATGACCAGGACGCCAAACGCTGCGCCCTGGCGATCGCCAATTCACCGCTGGTCAAGACCGCCATCGCCGGCGAAGACCCCAACTGGGGTCGCATCGTCATGGCGGTGGGCAAATCCGGCGCGATGGCCGACCGCGACCGCCTGGCCATCCGTTTCGGTACGATCCCCGTCGCCACCGACGGGCTGGTCGACCCCGATTACGCCGAGGAAGACGGTGCAGCCTACATGCGCCGGCAGGAGCTGGATATCGGCGTCGACCTGGGCCTCGGCCAAGGCCGCGCCACGGTCTGGACCTGCGACCTGACGCATCAATATATCGCCATCAACGCCGATTACCGCTCCTGATGGCCCCTTCATTTTGCCCGAAATACTCCGGGGGGAGTCCGCGTCAGCGGACGGGGGGCAGCGCCCCCCTCTCCGCCTGCCACGGGCGCCTCGCATGAAACTGGTCGCATGAAACTGGTCCTTGTCGCCGCCGTCGCCCTGATCGACGCCGACGGGCGCGTGCTCATCGCCCGGCGTCCCGAGGGCAAGGCAATGGCCGGCCTGTGGGAATTCCCCGGCGGCAAGGTCGAGCCCGGCGAAACGCCCGAGGCCGCCCTGATGCGCGAATTGTGCGAGGAACTGGGCATCGAGACCTGGGCCTCCTGCCTGGCGCCGCTGACCTTTGCCAGCCATGCCTATGACGATTTCCATCTGCTGATGCCGCTCTTTGCCTGCCGCAAATGGCAGGGCAGCCCGACCCCACGCGAAGGGCAGGCGCTGAAATGGGTCCGCCCGGCCGACCTGCGCGCCTATCCGATGCCCGCCGCCGACCTGCCCCTGATTCCCATCCTGCGCGACTGGCTGTAACGCCCGGCAGGGATATTGTCTCGCAGTCTCGCACAAAGCTGCCGAGGCCGGCTCAATGACCCGTCCAGCGAAACAGACCCTTGTTCAGGCCGCTGAAAATACGACATTTTCAGGGCAATTTTCTGGATTTTCGACGCTGCCCGTAGCATTATTGTGCCTCCCGGCTATCGACGCCTGCACGGAGAGTTTCGATGTTCTGCACCATTCTCGTCGGCCGCCATCTCAGCATCCAGGGCCGGTTCCTGCGCCGCCTCGCCTCGGGGCTGGTGGTGGTGCGGGCGGGCACCAGCACCTATACCGGCCGCCCCGTGCCCAGGCCGCGGCGATAGCACGTCCAGGCGGCCTTGACGCCGCACCATGCGGGGCGCTGCATATTTTCAAGCTTGAAGTAAATTTCCTTCGACGCTAGGGTCGCCGCGACGGGGCCAACGGGTGGTGCCCGTGTCGCCAGAGGTTGCCCCATGTCCACTGATTTCGCGCAGACCCGCCAAAAGTTCGACCTGCCGGAAGGGGTCAT
>SKHK01000264.1 GCA_007117005.1 Paracoccaceae bacterium | reverse complement strand
GCGCGACGTCCCATTTCCTGCCCGCCGCCCAGCGACAGGGGGGGCATGTCCAGCCCCTCACGCAGGATCAGCGCACCGACCCCTTTTGGCCCGCCCAGTTTATGCGCCGACAGGATGGCAAAATCAGCCCCCGACCAGGCAAAGGAGAACGGCACCCGCCCCACAGCCTGGGTGATGTCCAGAAAGAGCCAGCGCGCGCGACGCCCCTGCCCTGCGTCAAACCAGCCATCGCCGTCGCGCGCGGGCGGCTCGGACAGGATGCCCGTCTCGCCATCGGCCAGCCCCATGGCGAGAGCCGGCGACGCATCCGCCACCCTGCCCGGTATGACGCCACCCCCCTGCCCCTGCGCGCCCCCCTGCGCCCAAAGCGCATCATGGCTCAGCGGGTGGATGATCACCTCGCCGCCCAGCCGTGTCAGCAACTGCGCGCCCTCGGTCGCGCCGGCGGTGAAGATCACCTGCGCAGGCGCGCAACCGACCGCCGCGGCGACCTGCGCGCGCGCGCGTTCGACCATGGCGCGGGCCGCGCGGCCCTCGGCGTGGACGGAACTGGGATTGCCCACCAGCGCCATCGCCTGCGTCATCACCTCGCGGGCCTCTGTCCGCAAAGGCGCGGTGGCGTTCCAGTCCAGATAGACGCGCGCGCTCATGATGACCTCATGTGCGCATGCGGAACAGGTCCGGCACCGCCGGGCAGGGTTTCAGGGCATTGCCCGCCACATCGGCCAGCGTGGTTTGATGCAGGAAGACATAGACCTGCGCCGACAACCCCTCCCACAGACGGTTGGTCATGGACTGCGCCTGGCTGCCCGACACCCCGCCCGAGGCCCCGGCGCCGGTCTCCAGCGCGCTGACGGTTTCGGCCACGGCCTCCAGCACATCGGACACGCGGATGGTCTCCGGCGCGCGCGCCAGCCGATACCCGCCGCCCGGCCCGCGCACCGATTCGACCAGCCCGGCGCGGCGCAGCTTGACGAAAAGCTGTTCCAGATAGGCCAGCGAGACATTCTGCCGCCGGGCGATCTCGGCCAGCGAGACATGCCGCGAGGGGGCGCGCGCCAGCATCAGGGCCAGATCGACCATGGCCACCATCGCGTATCGGCCTTTTGTGGATAATTTCATGCCCCGCCCGTCCGTTGCAGCCCGAAATCTTTCGGCCCGTCCTGATGGCCCGTCCTGATGGCCCATCTCGCTCGCCGCGTCGCACCCCGGCAAAGGGCTAAGACATTGACGCGCGCGGGCCGCTCGCTTAACTGCGTCAGCGGGCCGTCTTGCGCCAGCCCCGCAATGACGAACCCGAACCAGCGCCGCGACCTTGCGGGCGGCGTCAGCATCGACCCCGCGCGGTCCCGGACATCGCGCATTTAGAAACGTTCTAGAATAGGCGAGTGCGGCAGTCAAGTTAGCCGGTCACAGCCAGGATCAACCCGCCGGAGAACCCCTTCCCATGCCCGAAGTCATCTTTCCCGGTCCTGAAGGCCGTCTGGAAGGCCGCTACCATCCGCAACCCAACCGTGACGCCCCCATCGCCATCGTGCTGCACCCGCACCCGCAATTCGGCGGCACGATGAACAACAAGGTCGTCTACAACCTGCATTACGCCTTTCACGGCATGGGCTTTTCGGTGCTGCGGTTCAATTTCCGCGGGGTCGGCCGCAGTCAGGGCGAATATGATCAGGGCATCGGCGAATTGTCGGATGCGGCCTCGGCGCTGGATTGGCTGCAGGCGCAAAACCCCAATGCCCGGCATTGCTGGGTGGCCGGTTTCAGCTTTGGCGCCTGGATCGGCATGCAACTGCTGATGCGGCGGCCGGATATCACCGGCTTCATCTCGGTCTCGCCGCCGGCCAACATGTATGACTTCAGCTTTCTGGCGCCCTGCCCGGCCTCTGGGCTGATCATCAACGGCACGGCTGACCGCGTGGCCCCGCCGGGCGATATCGCCACGCTGGTGTCAAAACTGCACGAGCAGAAGGGCATCACCATCACCCATGAGGAGATCGAGGGTTCCGATCACTTCTTCCGCGACGAGGAACAGCACATGCAGCCGATGCTGGACCATGTCGGCAGCTATGTCCGTCGCCGCCTGACCGAGGCGACGCGCTGACCTGCGAAAAGGGGCCACAAAAGGCCAGTGCGCCGATCACGCACCGCCTGCATGGGGTGTCAGAGCGGCAGATGCCCTATTGCTGTGCATTCCTGCCGAGATCGGCACCACGCCGGGACAGACCGGTCTTTCTGCCCATGTAGAGGTTGTCCCGGCTGATCAGCCCCTTACCATCCGACCCAACAAATACCCAGCGCCTGCCCGTTTTGCACGCCAGTCCCGCCCGGGTCTTGCCATTTTCATCGCTGATAGCGGTGGCATGGCGACACCGCGCCAGTGACGATCATGCAATCAACGAACGGCCGGCGGGAAAGGCCGAGTATGATGAAGGCAGGACAGCCGATGAGCTTTGATGACCCGGCCGCGATGGCGGCCATGCAGGCTGCAGCCCAGCCCGTGACAGCCGACGAACTGCGCATGGCGATGCTGGAGCACCTCAACAGCGCCCAGGGCAAGGACCTGGAGCACGCCGCGCTGCATGACATCCGCATGGCGCTGACACTGGCAGTGCGCGACCGCGTGCTGGCGCCCTGGTTCGCCGCCACCCGCGCCACCTATGCCGCCAAGGCAAAGCGGGTCTATTACCTGTCTATGGAATTCCTGATCGGCCGGCTGCTGGAGGATGCGATCCTGAATCTGGGGCTGGATGACGCCGCGCAGGCGGCGGTGGCAAGCCTGGGTCATGACTACCGCACCGTGCTGGATGACGAACCGGACGCGGCGCTGGGCAATGGCGGGCTGGGCCGGCTGGCGGCCTGCTTCATGGACAGCCTGTCCACGCTGGGCTGCCCGGCCTATGGCTACGGCATCCGCTACGAACACGGGCTTTTCCGGCAGGGCTTTGCCGATGGCCGGCAGGTGGAAACCGCCGAGGACTGGCTGCGCCACCGCCACGGCTGGGAGTTCGAGCGCCCCGAGGCCGCCTTCCGCATCGGCTTTGGCGGCACGGTCGCCGAGGATGGCAAACGCGCGGTCTGGACGCCCGGTGATGCCGTCATCGCGCAGGCCTTCGACACGCCGACCGTGGGCTGGCAGGGCCGCTGGGCCAACACGCTGCGGCTGTGGGGGGCGCAGCCGCTGGCGGCTTTCGACCTGGCTGCCTTCAACCAGGGCGATTACGAAGGTGCTGCGCGGGGCGAGGCGCTGGCCCGCACCATCAGCCGCGTCCTTTACCCCGATGACACCACCGAACCGGGAAAGGAATTGCGGCTGAAGCAGGAATTCTTCTTCACCGCCGCCAGCCTGCGCGACATCATCCGCCGCGACGAGGCCGAACATGCCGACCTGCGCGGCCTGCCCGGGCGCGTGGCGATCCAGATGAACGACACCCACCCCGCCATCGCCGGGCCGGAACTGGTGCGCATCCTGCATGACGAGCGCGGCCTCGATTTCGACGAGGCCGTGGACCTATCCCGCGCCTGTCTGAACTACACCAACCACACCCTGCTGCCCGAGGCGCTGGAACGCTGGTCAGAGGGGCTGATGGGCCGCGTCCTGCCGCGCCATCTGCAGATCATCGACCGCATCGACGCGCTGCATGCGCGCCGCCACCCGGCGCGCCGGTCCGGGATCGTCGAACATGGCGAGGTGAAGATGGGCGATCTCAGCTTCATCATGGCCAACCGGGTCAACGGCGTCTCGGCGCTGCACAGCGATCTGGTGAAATCCACCGTCTTTGCCGATCTCGATACGCTGCATCCCGGCCGTATCGTCAACCAGACCAATGGCGTCACCCCGCGGCGCTGGCTGCGCGGCGCCAATCCCGGCCTGTCGGCGCTGATCACCGACACCATCGGTACGGGCTGGGAGCCCGATCTGGAGCGCCTGCGCGAGCTGGAACCGGCCATCGAGGATACCGGCTTCCTGGACGCCTTCGGCGCGGTCAAGACCCGGAACAAGGCCCGCCTGGCCGAATGGGCGCAGCGCAGCCTGGGCGTGACGCTGAACCCGCAGGCAATGGTCGATGTGCAGATCAAGCGCATCCATGAATACAAGCGCCAGCATCTGAACATCCTGGAGACCATCGCGCTGTGGCAGGCCATGCGCGAGAACCCGAATGCCGGCTGGGCGCCACGGGTGCGCCTGTTCGGTGGCAAGGCCGCGCCGGGCTATGTGATGGCCAAGGAAATCATCCACCTGATCAATGCTGTGGCAGATGTTGTTAACAAGGACGAGGTGACGCGCGACCTGCTGACCGTGGTCTATCCGCCGAACTACAACGTGACCATGGCCGAGCGCCTGATCCCCGCGGCGGACCTTTCGGAACAGATCTCGACCGCCGGCAAGGAGGCGTCCGGCACCGGCAACATGAAATTCGCGCTCAACGGCGCGCCGACCATCGGCACGCTGGACGGCGCGAATGTGGAGATCCGCGACCTGGTGGGGGCAGAGAATTTCTTCCTCTTCGGCATGACGGCCGACGAGGTGGTCGCCCGGCGCGAAAACCCCCGTCATGCGGCCGAGGCCATCGCGGCCAGCCCCCGCCTGGCCCAGGCGCTGGAGATGATCGAGGCCGGTGCGTTTTCGCGCGGTGACCGGGATACCTTCGCTGCGCTTTGCAACGATCTGCGCAACAAGGATTATTTCACGGTCTGCGCCGATTTCGACAGCTATTGGGATGCGCAGCGCCGGGTCGATGCCGCCTGGGCCGACCGGCAGGGCTGGCAGCGCATGGCGGCGCTGAACGTGGCGCGGTCCGGCTGGTTCAGTTCCGACCGCACCATCCGCGGCTACATGGCCGATATCTGGGATGTGCAGCCGATGCTGTAAGGTGCCCGCACCCCTGAAAAGAGCAACGAAAGGGGGCCGCGCGCCCCCTTTTTCACGCCACCCGCCTCATGCCGGCTTGCGGGGCTTTTCCGCCGTCACCGCCTTTTCCGCCAGTCCGCGCGCAATGGCAAAGGCGCCGCGCAGCTTGTCGCGCTCGCTTTCCCAGTCGCGCAGGATCACCAGCCGGTTGTCGCGGATCCTTGCCTGGCCCTTTTCGCCCTGCAGGAATTCCACCAGCCCGGCCGGGTTCGGAAACTTGTCCTGATGGAAATGCACAGTCGCCCCCTTCGGCCCGGCATCCAGCCGCGCGATATGGGCGCGCTTGCACATCGCCTTGATCCGCACCACCACCAGCAGCGTGTTGACCTCGCGCGGCAGCGGCCCGAACCGGTCGATCAGCTCGGCCGCGAAGCCTTCGAACTCCACCTTTTTCTCCAGCGTGGACAGCCGGCGGTAAAGGCCCAGCCGGGTGTCCAGGTCGGTGACATAGGCCTCTGGAATCAGCACCGGCACGCCCAAGTTGATCTGCGGCGCCCATTGCCCGTCATCGACATCGGCCAGGTCGCCCGCGCGCAGTTTCGCAACCGTCTCTTCCAGCATCTGCTGGTAAAGTTCGAACCCTACCTCCTTGATATGGCCTGATTGTTCCTCACCCAGGATATTGCCCGCGCCGCGCAGGTCCATGTCCTGGCTGGCGATGGTGAACCCCGCACCCAGGCTGTCGATGGAGCCCAGAAACCGCAGCCGCCGCTGCGCCTGAGGGGTCAGGGGCGCGCGGGGTTTGGTGGTCAGGTAGCAATAGGCGCGGGTCTTGGACCGGCCCACGCGCCCCCTGATCTGGTAAAGCTGCGACAGGCCGAACATATCGGCCCGGTGCACGATCATCGTGTTCGCGCGCGGGATATCGAGGCCCGATTCAACGATGGTCGTGGCCAGCAGCACGTCATGCTTGCCATCGTAAAAGGCATTCATCCGCTCATCCAACTCGCCCGCCGCCATCTGGCCATGCGCCACCAGAACCGACAGTTCGGGGACATGTTCTGCAAGAAATTCCTCGACTTCCGGCAGGTCCTTGATGCGCGGCACAACGTAGAAACTCTGCCCGCCGCGCCCGCGTTCGCGCAGCAGCGCCTCGCGGATCGTCACGGTGTCGAATTCGCTGACATAGGTGCGGATCGCCAGACGGTCCACCGGCGGGGTGGCGATCAGCGACAGGTCGCGCACGCCCGAAAGCGACAGTTGCAGCGTGCGCGGAATGGGCGTGGCGGTCAGCGTCAGGACATGAATGTCCGAGCGCATTGCCTTCAGCCGTTCCTTGTGCTGAACGCCGAAATGTTGTTCTTCATCAATGACAAGCAGGCCGAGGTTGCGGAACTTCACCCCCTTTGCCAGCAGTGCATGGGTACCGATGACGATATCCACCGTCCCGTCCGCCAGCCCGGCGCGGGTGGCCGCGGCATCGCGCGCCGAGACGAAGCGCGACAACGGCCGCACCTGCAGCGGAAAGCCCCGGAAGCGTTCGGCAAAGCTGTTGAAATGCTGGCGCGCCAGCAGCGTGGTGGGGCAGATCACCGCCACCTGCAGGCCGGACATGGCGGCGATGAAGGCCGCGCGCATCGCCACCTCGGTCTTGCCGAAGCCCACATCGCCGACGATCAGCCGGTCCATGGGGCGGCCGCGGTCCAGATCGGCCAGCACATCCTCGATCGCGCTGAGCTGGTCATCGGTCTCGGCATAGGGAAAGCGCGCGGCGAAGGCGTCCCAGATCCCCTCTGGCGGCTCCAGCGCCGGCGCTTTGCGCACTTCACGCTCGGCGGCGATGCGGATCAGCTTGTCCGCGATCTCGCGGATGCGGTTCTTCAG
>SKHK01000293.1 GCA_007117005.1 Paracoccaceae bacterium | reverse complement strand
CTGGATGCATGACCATCTGCAAGTCGGCATGCGCCTGCGCGCCCATGGCCCTGCCGGGCTGTTCCATCTGCCACCGCAGCCTGACGGTAAATACCTGTTCATCTCGGCCGGCTCTGGCGTGACGCCCATGATGTCCATGGCCACCACGCTGTTCGAGCGCGGCGAGGACCCTGATATCTGTTTCATCCAATGCGCGCGCAAACCCAGTGATCTGATTTTCCAACGCAGGCTGGAATACATGGCCTCGCGCGTGTCGGGCCTGGCTTTGCATTTCGTTGTCAGCCAGCCCGAACGCTATGAGGTCTGGACCGGCTATCGTGGTCAGTTCAACCAGTTGATGCTGGGCCTGATGTGCAGCGATTATCTGGAGCGCGATGTCTATTGCTGCGGGCCGGAAAGCTTCATGACGGCGGTACGCGAGATCCTGATCTCGCTGGGCTATGACATGGCGCGCTACCATCAGGAATCCTTCCACGCGCCGGCCGAAACCGTGGCCGAGATCAAGGATTTCGACGATCCTGTTCCCGATGACACCGCGCCGGCCGAAATCGTCTTTACCCGCTCTGGCCTGTCCGTGACCTGCACCGAAGGCGACACGATCATGCAGATCGCGCGCGCGCAGGGTTTGCCGGTGGCCTCTGGCTGCAACTTCGGCCTCTGCGGCACCTGCAAGACCCGAAAGATTTCGGGCGATGTGCATATGGTTCATAACGGCGGTATCAGCGACGAAGATATCGACGAAGGATTTATCCTCGCCTGTTGCTCCAAACCTGTGGGTCGCGTCGAGGTTGACGCCTGACCCCCGATACATGGCGCCCGGACGGTGATATACGGTCCGGGCGATGCAGCCGACCCTTTGCATCAGAGCAGCTTGTCGCCGTTCCCCAGGGGGGCGCCCGAATGTGCAGCGTTCCACGGCGCCACCCGGGCAGGAATGGCGCGCGGGCGCGGAAGAGAGCATCGGACGTCAGGCGATCCCGTCTTGCCGATCGGTCTGACCATCTGCGGGAAAGCCGGATCGATCGGATGATCTGCGCGGCACGGGGCGAAATGGCCATGACGGCCAGAAAGACCCTGATGCCGCATCTTGGCCCGCGGGTCGGAGTTGTTCATCTGGCAACTGACAATGATCCGCCCAGAGCACCGCCACCGAATCTGCCACGTCCCGCGGTCATTCGGCAAAAACCAGCTCCGCCAACTTGACATCCACGGTTGCTCGGTCATCGTTATGAGCGATGACTGTAGTATTGTCAGGTGGACTGATGAGTGAAGTCGCCAAACTCGACGTCGGCCTGGACCAAGATCTGTTCCTGCGTGAGCTGCTGCGCCAGCTTTCCGGAACGTTGGAAGATGTTGTCGGATTGGAAGAGGCAGAGGGCTATATCAGCACCGTCGGTCGGGCGATCGGTCGGCAACTGGACGACCGCTACCGCAGCGCCATGGGCGCCGAACGGCTGGACCGGGGTCGACTTGCCGAGGTCCTGGTCGATTTGAAGCGGCGCATCCGGGGCGGCTTTCGGATCCATGCCATCGAGGGTGACAGGATCGTGCTGACCAACACGGCCTGACCCTTCGGTGAAAAGGTGATCGACCGGCCCTCGCTGTGCATGATGACGATGAATGTATTCGGCACAATCGCCGCTCAGAATAATGGCCAGGCGCGTGTCGACATCACGCAGGCCATCGCCCGAGGAGACAACGGGTGCCGCGTTGTGGTCGATCTGTCGGTGAGCGGCGAGGCTTCGGCCAGCGCACGCGATTTCTTTCGCACGGCATGACTGCCGTGCAGGGCGTCGCGCCCGTTTCCCTGGAATTTCTGGCCGAACCGGCGCTGATCGTCGATGCCGATGGCATGGTGCAGGGTGCCAACGCTGCGGCGCACCGGCAGTTCGGCCCGGCGCTGGTGGGGCGTGCGCTGCAGTCGCTGTTCGGCGCCCCCCCCGAACGGCTGCGCCGGGCGCTTACCGATGCCGCGGCATCGACCGCACCGGTGATGCGGGCGCTGTGGCCCGCACCCGACGGTCAACCCACGGGGCCACGCCAGGTACGGGTCGCGCGACTGACCGCAGATCCCGGTGACCCGATCCTGCTGGTGCTGCATTTCGCCCCCGCAACCGAGGCGCGGTTCAGGAAGCTGTGTGATACCGTGAAGGAACTGGAGGCGTTGCTGCGCGAACGCGCGGCAGAAAAGGCCGAGCTGCGCGCCGCGCTCGAACAGAACCAGCTTCTTTACAATGAGTTGCAGCACCGCCAGAAGAACAACATCCACCTGATCGGTGTGCTGTTGCGTATGTCGGCGGGCGACCATGACAGCCCCGAGGTGCGCAATGTCATGGACGCGGCGATGACCCGCATAGAGGCGATGGCGCGCACACAGGAGGCGATCTACGAGGCGCGAGGTCTGGGTGTTGTCGAAGCCGAGACCTTCATCCAGCGTATCCTGCGCGGGCTTTCGGCGTCGCTGCTGGCACGCGGCCGCATCGACCGCCACGTGCAACCGCTGCGATTGCGCGCCGAGGCCGCTCATAACCTGGCGCTGATCGTCAACGAACTGGCCACCAATGCCCTTAAGTATGGCCGTCAGGACAACACCGCCGTGCTCGAGGTCCGGTTGGTCAGTGTTTCAAGCCCGGATTTTGCCGATGACACGCTGGAATTGTCGGTCGCCGATAACGGACCGGGCTTTGATCTGCCTTCGGTAACACGGTCTTCCGGGCTGGCCATGGTCGAGGCGCTGGTTCAACAGCTGGATGGTACCATGCGCCTGCAGGCGCCCGAGGGCGGTGGCGCTGACTGGCGGATCACCCTGCCCGCTGACTGCTGCAGAGATGAGGAGCACACCGCTCCCGTCGCGAACTGATGCGGTGGATGCTCTCCCACCCGGCGCGGCCCATCGCGCGCTGAAGCAAGGCGCCTTTCCGGTGACAGCCATGCGGGGCGCTGTGCGCCCGTGCAAGCGTGATCCTGTCTGCGCCTGACCTCCAAAGCGCTGCCGTATGGTCATGCGATGACTATGTCGCAGATTAATGCAATCGATCAAACGCGCAGGCAGGTTGGCGTTGCTCTTCCGGGGCCCTTCTGGGGCCCCTTGTCCCGAATTTTCCCGGAGCTTGTTGCCATGCCGCGTCATTGCCTGATTGTCGAATCGATCCCGCTCATTGCCCATGACCTGTCTGTGACAGCGCAGGCATATGGAATGACGCCGGTCGTTGTCGCGGACGAAGCAGAGGCCCTGTCATGGGTGGGCGACAACAAGGGCGCCGAGATCGGTCTCGCCTTTGTCCATCAAAGCGCATCGATGTTTTCCGAGAGTCTGCTCAAGCGAGCCCTGCTGGACGTGCAGGTTCGGGTCGTCCTGATGGGCAATGAGGCCATGGATACGCAGGAGGCCCGGGAATGGGCTGTCCTGGACTGGCCCTTCACAACCACGCATGTCATTGCGCTGCTCGATTCCCTTGGCGGGCGCCGCAAGGGAACCTGTGGTTCCTAGCGCCCCGCCATCCTAAAAGAAGAAGACCCAGATCAGGATGACCACGGGCAAGGGAACACCTATCAGCCAAAGCAGAAGCGGGCGCATGGAATCGTCCTTTCCATTTCGTGAGTGGCGCGATCCGCAAAAGGTGACGCCGATCTGGACATGAAACGCCTCAAGGGCGCTGTGGTTCCGGCCAGGATCGGCTTCGCCGCCAAAGCTGACCTGAACCGGGCCGATGGCAAGACCGAGCCCCGCGCCTGACCAGGCGTTGGGGCTGCGCTGCTGCCTGCGTGCATCGGAGCCTGGATCGGACTTAGGCAACAGCGTTCACCCTGCAGACGCCGCCTAGAGCGTGTCGCGTTCATCCGCATTCAAGCGACACGCTCTATCTTTTTGTTTTCGCATGTCGAAAAGCTCGGAACCGGAGTCCACTTCCGAGCGACATGCTCTAGGCGTGAGCTGCGCGCTGCGACTGCACGGGTGACAAGCGCGAGCTTGTGACCCGCGCCGGGGCTTCGGTATTGAAATGCGGCGCCAGATACAGCACTTTGCATGTGGTATGTATTGCCTGCGGACGCCAAGATGCCCCCAGATCGCAAGGACGGAAGCGCCGACAGGTTGCAGCCCGCCGTGAAGCGGCAGATCGATGAGAACCTGAAGCTGATGTACACAAAGCATCTGCAAGACGAGCTTCCCGACAATCTGAAAGAGCTGGTGGACCAGCTAGGGGCGACGATCCGGGCTGGATAGGCTCACGCGACTTCGCGACTGTCTGCCACCTGGCCGGGCTGGACCCGCAGGCCGTGTTGCGGGCGCATAGGCCGGAGCGGTTCGAGCGCAGGTCGAATATAGCGGCATAGCTTGTTCATGGTTGCGTGATGCAGCGCCATGAATCACCCGGCGCGATCTGTTACCCCAAATGTTACCCCGCAAAGAAAAAGCCCCGTGCTGGCGGGGCTGTTCTTCGTCTAAGTCTTTGTTTTATTTGGTGGAGCCAAGGGGAGTCGAACCCCTGACCTCTTGAATGCCATTCAAGCGCTCTCCCAACTGAGCTATGGCCCCACTGTGACAGGACTTCCCGTCTGCCGCGCTGTCTAATCCACGGCCCGCGCGCGGCGCAAGAGGAAAGTGCGTGCGCCGCGTCTTTTTGACCGGAGCCGATCAGCTGTCGTCGTCATCCTTGGCGACATCGGACAACTCGTCGAACGAGACGGTGTCATCGTCGTCGTCTTCCAGCAGATCGTCTTCCGCCTCGACCTCGACGTCATCATCGTCAAGGATTGCGTCTTCGGCTTCCGCCGGCTCCGGCGTGGACTTGCTGGGCCGCGATGCGGTCGATGCGCCCGTCTTGCGGCCGGGGATGTCGATCTCGACAACCTCGCCGGTGAAGGGGCTGACAATGGGTGACCGGTTCAGGTCATAAAACCGCTTGCCGGTCGTGGGGCAAACACGCTTTACCCCCCATTCTTCCTTGGGCATCATGTCACCTTGCTGATGGTGGATCGCCGCCGGTTGCCATACTGGCGAAAGCTTGTCAAAGCCTTTGTGCGGCGGCGTGCAAGGGTGACGCAGCAGAATGGTTCAGGGGGCCGATGACATGACGGCAAGCGTGACCGGCACGGGCAGCGGGGCGCCGGCGGCGTTGCAGGTTGCGTGGCGGTGGTCCGCCCGGGCCAGGCGTCTGTCGCTGCGGGTGTCCCGGCTGGACGGCAAGATCACGCTGACGGTGCCCCAGGGCGTGCCGGAGCGCATCGCCCAGGCCTTTGTGGACGAGCGTCAGGACTGGCTAAGGCGCGCACTGGACGGCCTGCCCGCGCGCTGCGCGGTGCACGCGGGCGCGGCTCTGCCCTGCGAGGGGCGCGACCTGATCATCACCCCCGCGCCGATACGCCACGCGCGGGTGGAGGGCGCGCGCCTGCTGGTGCCGCAATCCCGCGCCGCCGGGCCCGCCGTGCGGGTGTTCCTGCAGTGGCTGGCGCGGGACCGGCTGGCGCAGCGGGTTGATCATCACGCCGGGCGGCTGGGGCGTGCCGCCGGGCGCCTGACCCTGCGCGATACGCGCTCGCGCTGGGGGTCGTGCAATGCGGCGGGGGATCTGATGTTTTCCTGGCGGCTGGTCATGGCCCCGCCGGCGGTGCTGGATTACGTGGCCGCGCATGAGGTGGCGCATCTGGCGCATATGGACCATTCGCCGGCCTTCTGGGCGGCGGTGGCGCGCCTGTTGCCGGATTACGCGACCCCGCGGCGATGGCTGCGCGATCATGGCGGCGGCCTGCATCGCTACGATTTCACGGGATAGGGTGCAGCGACAGAACTAAGCGACAGGGCAGAGCGTGGCGCCGGCGACTGCCGCCGGGCGGCAGGCGGCATGGCGGCGCGCGTTCAGGCCACCATCGTCTCGGCCCGTTTCAGATCGACGCTGACCAGCTGGCTGACCCCCTGTTCGGCCATCGTCACCCCGAAGAGCCGGTCCATGCGGGCCATGCTGATGGCGTTATGGGTGATGATCAGGAACCGCGTTTCGGTGCGCCGGGTCATTTCGTCCAGCAGGTTGCAGAACCGTGTGACATTGGCGTCGTCAAGCGGGGCGTCGACCTCGTCCAGCACGCAGATCGGCGCGGGATTGGCCAGGAATACGCCAAAGATCAGCGCCATCGCCGTCAGGGTCTGCTCGCCGCCGGACAGAAGCGACAGGGTGGAGAGTTTCTTGCCCGGCGGCTGGCACATGATTTCCAGCCCGGCCTCCAGCGGGTCGTCGGATTCGACCAGCACCAGCCGCGCCTCGCCCCCGCCGAAAAGATGCGTGAACAGCGTGGCGAAATTGCCGTTCACCTGATCAAAGGCAGCCAGCAGACGCTCGCGCCCCTCGCGGTTCAGCGCGCCGATACCGCCGCGCAGCTTGGCCACCGCGGCCTCCAGATCCGCGCGTTCTGCGATCAGCGTGTCATGTTCGGCGCTCAGTTCCCGGGCGTCTTCCTCGGCGCGCAGGTTGACGGCGCCCAGCGCATCGCGGGCGCGCTTCAGGCGGGCGATTTCCGGCTCCAGCGCGGATAGCGCGAGCAGGTCGGCGGGTGCGATGCCCAGCCGGTCCATCAACGCGGCGGCGCTGCAGTCATGGGCGGCGGTGATTTCTTCCTCGGCCAGCCGGGCGGCCTCGTCTGCGGCATCGGCATGGGCCTGCGCCACGGCGCGCGCCTCTCGCGCCGCGCCGGCGGCGCGCTCGGTCTCGCGTTCGGCGCCCTGAGCTGTGCGTAGCGCGGCTTCAGCCGTG
>SKHK01000180.1 GCA_007117005.1 Paracoccaceae bacterium | reverse complement strand
TCGCGCGCATCACCTCGCAGGTCCAGGGCTGCGGGATCGCCGAGCCGGTGCGCGTGACGGCGGTGGACGGCATCCGCCTGTCCACTGCCGCGACGCTGGATTGCGACGCCGCACGCGCGCTGGACCGATGGGTGCGCGAGGTGATGCGCCCCGCCGTGGGGCAGCGCGGCGGCGGGATCACGCGGATCGAGGTGGCGGCGCATTATGTCTGCCGCACGCGCAATCACCGGCCCGGGGCGCGCATCTCGGAACATGGGCGCGGGCGGGCGATCGACATATCCGGCTACCGGCTGGCTGACGGGACCCGGGTTACGGTGCTGGGCGATTTCGCGCGCGGGCGTCATTCACGGGCGCTGCGGCGCATGCATCGGGATGCCTGCGGTATCTTCACCACCACGCTGGGCCCCGGTTCCGACGGATTTCACGAAGATCACTTTCACTTCGACGTCGCTCAGCGGCGGGGGAATGCGACCTATTGCCGTTAAGGCAGGTCGCCCGAACGCGGGTCCCGGTTCCGAGCTTTTCGGCATGCGAAACGCAAATGCCCATGGCAGGTCGCGTGACAGCGGATGAACGCGGCACGCTATTGGCGGGCGCGCCCGATCATATTCTGTAGCGGGCAAGGGGGCTTGCGCCGCAAGGCGCGGGATCTGCGGGCACCGCCTGGTGCAAAGGCGGCAAACGGGCGTTTCCCGGCCACAACCGGGAGACAGCGCTACGGTACCGCTGCGCGGGTGTCGATCCGGTCCAGCAGGGCGGGCAGGTCCGACAGGCGGGGCAGGCGGCGGAACCGGTCCGCGCCGGGGGGCGGGTCGGCGGCCTCGATCGGCCATTCGGGGCCATGGGGCACATGCACGCCCCAGGCGCCGGCCAGAATCGGCGCCACCACATCGGATGCCATGGCATTGCCCGCCATCAGCGCCCGTTCCGGCCCCGCCCCGTGGCGGGCAAAGACGCGGGCATAGACCGCCGGCGTCTTGGCGCTGACGATTTCCACGGCATGGAACAGGTCGCCCAGCCCGGATTGCGCCAGCTTGCGTTCCTGATCCAGCAGGTCGCCCTTGGTGATCAGCACCAGCCGGTAGCGGCCGGCCAGATGCGTCACGGTGGATTGCACGCCGGGCAGCAGGTCCACCGGGTGCTCCAGCATCTCGCGCCCGGCGGCCATGATCTCGGCGATCACCGCGCCGGGTACGCGGCCCTCTGTCACCTCCAGCGCGGTCTCTATCATCGACAGCACGAAACCTTTGACGCCGAACCCGTAATGGCCCAGATTGCGCCGCTCTGCGGCCAGCAGGCGCCCGGCCAGGTCGGCGCCATCGGCGTGATCGGCCAGCAATGCGGTAAACCGCGCCTGGGTCAGCTCGAAGAAGCGGCCATTGTGCCAGAGCGTGTCATCGGCATCCAGGCCGATGGTGGTGATCGTCATCGGGCCATCCTGTCAGGCCGCGACGTGAACGCGACAGGGTGTTCACGGCGGCACAGCACGCTATATACTGCACCGAACGCGATTCCGGCAATGACCTGAGAAGAAAGCGCCCCATGACCATGCCTCGCCCCCCCCTGATGACCGACCGTCCGGACGGCCCGGGTAATGACGGGCCCGACGGCAACACCGGCGTTGTCACCAAGACGCGCAGCCGCACCCAGCGCCCGCCGATGTACAAGGTGATGCTGCTCAATGACGATTACACGCCGATGGAATTCGTGGTCCATGTGCTGGAGCGGTTCTTCGGCATGAACCACGCGCAGGCCTTTGACATCATGCTGACCGTGCACAAGCGCGGGCTGGCCGTGGTTGGTGTCTTTTCCTTCGAGATCGCCGAGACGAAGGTGGCGCAGGTGATGGATTTCGCGCGCCGTCACCAGCATCCGCTGCAATGCACGCTGGAAAAGGAATAGCCGGGCGGGCCGGGGCCGGTAACGTGGCCGCGAACGGGGGCGGTAACGGGTCCGCGAACGGGGGCGGGCGATGACCCGGCCACCGATAACCTCGGCACCGCCCCGCGACCTGCGGCTTGACCTTGCGCGTGGCGCCGGACTGGTGCTCCCGGCGGATGGGCGCATTCTGGTGATGCACCCCGGCCCCGATGACCGCTTTGACAGCCTGCCCGCGGTGCAGGTGCTGATCCATACGCCCCATCGCCCGGTCGCCGACGCCCTGGCGCGGCGGGGTTTCGCCACCGACACCGCGCTGCCCGCGCAGGCCGATGCCGTGATCCTCTGCCTGCCCCGCAACCGCGAAGAGGGGCGCGACGCGCTGGCCCGTGCCTGTGCCCTGACCCGCGGCCCGGTGGTGGTGGACGGGCAGAAGGAGGACGGTATCGACGCGATGCTGCGCGCGCTGCGGCCGCTGGTCGCGCTGGGTGAACCCATCGCCAAGGGGCATGGAAAGATCGCGTGGTTCCCCTCGCCCGGTCCGGCGGCGCTGGCCGACTGGCGCGCCGGCGAGCGGCGCATCACCGATTCGGCGGGGCGGGGTTTCGTCACCCTGCCGGGGGTGTTCTCGGCCGATGGGGTTGATCCCGGCTCGGCCCTTCTGGCGGCCGCGTTGCCGGCAGGCATGACAGGGACCGGCGCGGACCTGGGCGCGGGCTGGGGCTATCTGTCCGCCGACCTGCTGGCACGCGCGTCCGCCATCACGGCGCTGCATCTGGTCGAGGCCGACAGCCGTGCCCTGGCCTGCGCGCGGCGCAATGTGACCGACCCGCGCGCGGCATTCCACTGGCTGGACGCCACCGGCACGCTGCCCCTGCCGCCCCTGGATTTCGTGGTGATGAACCCGCCCTTTCACCGCGGCCGCGCGGGCGATCCGGGGCTGGGCGCGGCCTTTATCGGGCGCGCGGCCGCCTGCCTGAAACCGGGCGGTGCGCTATGGCTGGTAGCCAATCGCCATCTGCCCTATGAGGCCGCGCTGGCCGCGCATTTCAGAACCGTGGCCGAACGGCCCGGTGCTGATGCCGGGTTCAAGATCATGCATGCGCAGGCCCCGCGCAGGGAAACCGGGGCCGGCGCCGGGCGACGAAAGGGAAGGCCAGGATGAGTTTCTCCGTCGAGGGCAAGACCGCCATCATCACCGGCGCCGCCTCCGGCATCGGCCATGCCATCGGGCGCCATTTCATCGACCAGGGCGCGAATGTGGTGCTGGCCGACATGAGCGACAAGCGCCTGAAATCCACCTGCGACGATCTGGGAAAGCTGGACAATGTGCGGCTTTTCGTCGGCGACCTGCGCGAGAGGCTGACGGTGGCCAACCTGCTGTCGACCACCATCGATGCCTTCGACCGCGTGGATATCCTGATCAACGCGGCACGGTCCTTCGTGGTGACCGACCCGCTGGACCCGGGGGACGAGACGGTGGATCAGGCGCTGGCGCAGAACCTGAGCGTCGCGCTGAGCGTCAGCCGGGCGGTGGCGCGGCGGATGATCAGTCAGGCCAGGGCCGAGGAAGGCGCAGCCGAGGACCGCAACGACACCCGCCGCCGCGATGCCGGAACGATCGTCAATTTCAGTTCGGTCGCCGCGCATCGCACGCAGCCGGAACTGCTGGGCTATTCGATCTCGACCGCCGCGGCCGAACAGATGACGCGCACCCTGGCGGTGGCGCTGGCGCCGCATCACATCAGGGTCAATGCCATCGCCATCGGTTCGGTGATGAGCGCCAGCCTGAAGGACCATCTGGGCGAGCATCCGGATTACCGCGACAGCATCCTGCACGGCACGCCGCTGGCGCGCATCGGGACCGCGCAGGAAGTGGCCGAGGTGGCTCAGTTCCTGTCCTCGTCGGCATCGGGTTTCATGACAGGGCAGGTGCTGAACATCGATGGCGGCCGGTCCCTGCTGGACGCCGTGCAGCGCCCGGCGCATTAGGGCCTGGGCCGCGCAGTGCGTCATGCTGTGCTGATCGAGCGCCCAGGTATCGCGCCCTGCGCTTTGGCGCGTATTTGAAAGCGGGCATGGTGGGTGATGACGGGCTCGAACCGCCGACATCTTCGGTGTAAACGAAGCGCTCTACCAACTGAGCTAATCACCCCCGCCTGCCACGCGGCACAGGGCTGATAACCCGCTACCGCCCCGGCGGGCAAGGCCGTTCCGCATGGGTCCGCCGGTTTTTCCGCCTGCACCCGCCCCGTTTTTGCGCCAGATCAAGGCAGAGCGGCGCCGCCTCTGCTTTCATTGCAAAAGCAACAAGAGGGGTTTCTTCATGCTCAGGCTTTCGCTTCTGCTTTTCACGGTCATCGGGGCCACCATGGCCGGTATCGGCGTTGTCGTGGCGCTGAGCCTGGGTTGGTATGACGTGATGCCGATCGTTGCCACGGCGGCGGTGGGCACGCTGCTGGCGGTGCCGTTCAGCTGGTATGTCGCGCGGCAGTTGCAGGACCTGTAACCGGCCTCTGCGGGCTGCGCCCTTAGAGCATGTCGCTCGGAAGCGGATTCCGGTTCCGAGCTTTTCGACATGCGAAAACAAAAAGATAGAGCGTGTCGCGTGAATACGAATGAGCGCGATGCGCTCTAGGCGTGGTCCAGAAACACCCGCACCGTCTGTTCAAAGGCGCGCGGGCTTTCGGCATGCAGCCAATGGCCCGCGTTCGGCAGGCTGGCAAAGCGCGCGCGGGGAAAATGCGCGCGGATCGCCGCGCGGTGTTCGGCGCGCACATAGTCCGACCGCGCCCCGGTCAGAAACAGCGTGGCCCCGTCAAAGGGCGGCGCCGCGCCCATGTCCGGCCAGCCGATGATCCCCGGCATCTGATCGGCCAGCACCGACAGGTTCAGCCGCCAGCGCGGCGGCTGGCTGCGCAGGTCCAGCGATTGCAGCAGAAAGGCGCGCACGCCCGGGTCATCCACCTGCGCGGCCAGCCGGGCATCGGCATCCGCGCGGGTGTTCAGATCGGCCAGCGGCAGGGACTGCATCGCCGTGATCAGGTGGTTCTGGCTGTGGCCATAGGCGACCGGCGCGATATCGGCCACCACCAGCCGGCGCAGCAGGTCAGGCCGGGTCAGCGCCAGCACCATCGCCGCCTTGCCGCCCATCGAATGGCCCAGCAGGTCGACCGGGGCGCCCTGAGCCTCGATCACGCGCGCCAGGTCATCGGCCATGCCGGCATAGTCATGCATGTCGGCCCACGGGCTGTCGCCGTGGTTGCGCATGTCCACCGCCAGCACCTGCCGGTCGTCGGACAGACGCTTGGCGATCACACCCCAGTTGCGCGCCGAACCGAAAAGGCCATGCGCGATCAGCAGCGCCGGCCTGCCTGTCGCTGCGCCCCCGTCATGCGGCGCACCATGGGGGACGGTGTTCAGCCGCATCGCGCCAACAGGGCCGCTGGGCGCGGGATCACAGGCCCGGATAAAGCGGGAAGCGGTCGCACAGCGCCTTGACCTTGGCCTTGACCCGCGCCTCGACCTCGGCATTGCCGTCCGGCCCGTTGGCGGCCAGCCCGTCCACCACCTCGACGATCCAGTCGGCGATCTGCCGGAACTCTGCCTCGCCGAAACCGCGGGTGGTGCCCGCCGGCGTGCCCAGCCGGATGCCAGAGGTCACCATGGGCTTTTCCGGATCGAAGGGGATGCCGTTCTTGTTGCAGGTGATATGCGCGCGGCCCAGCGCCTTTTCGGTGTCATTGCCCTTCACGCCCTTTGGTCGCAGATCGACCAGCATGACATGGGTGTCGGTGCCGCCGGTGACGATGTCCAGCCCGCCCTTGATCAACTGGTCCGACAGCGCCTGCGCGTTGCGGATGACCTGTTCGGCATATGCGCGGAAACCGGGCTGCAGCCCCTCGCCAAAGGCCACGGCCTTGGCGGCGATGACATGCATCAGCGGCCCGCCCTGGATGCCGGGGAAGATGGCGGAGTTGAACTTTTTCGCCAGCGCTGCATCATCGGTCAGGATCATGCCGCCGCGCGGGCCGCGCAGGGTCTTGTGCGTGGTGGTGGTGGCGACATGGGCATGCGGAAAGGGCGAGGGGTGCACGCCCGCGGCCACCAGCCCGGCGAAATGCGCCATGTCCACCATCAGATAGGCACCCACGCTGTCGGCGATCTCGCGGAAGCGGGCGAAATCAATCTGCCGCGGGATGGCAGAGCCGCCGGCGATGATCAGCTTCGGCTTGTGCTCGGCGGCCAGGGCGGCGACCTGGTCATAATCCAGCCGCTGGTCATCCTGCCGCACGCCGTAATGCACCGCGTTGAACCATTTGCCGGACTGGTTGACCTTTGCCCCATGCGTCAGATGCCCGCCAGAGGACAGGTCCATCGCCAGAAACGTGTCGCCCGGTTGCAAAAGCGCGGTGAACACGCCCTGATTGGCCTGGCTGCCGGAATTGGGCTGCACATTGGCGAAACCGACGCCGAACAGCCGGCAGGCGCGTTCGATCGCCAGATCCTCGGCGATATCGACATACTGGCAGCCGCCATAGTAACGCCGGCCGGAATAGCCCTCTGCGTATTTGTTGGTCATCACCGAGCCCTGGGCCTCCATCACCGCGCGGCTGACGATGTTTTCGCTGGCGATCAGCTCGATCTCGTCGCGCTGGCGGCCCAGTTCGCCCGCGATGGCGGCAAAGAGATCGGCATCGCGTTCGGCCAGCGGCTGGGTGAAAAAGCCCGCATCGGTGCTGGCGGCAGGCTTGGCGTTGTCCTGGATGTTCATGCGTCTCTCCCGCAATGGTCTGCTTGCCGGGTGGCGTTGTGTCACGCGGTATCTAGCGCATGCCGCGCGGCGGGGAAAGGAAGGAAAGCGACCTTTCACACCCTGACACGCCGCCCGGGCGCGCCAATCCGACGCATCAGGGCCGGAACGCGCGCCGTCGCGCTCAGGCTGCCGTCACCCGCCCCGCCGTCCAGTTGCCCGCCTGCGCCAGGATCATGTCCGGGCTGGCATAGGCGTCGCGCAACAGCTTCTCGTAAAGCGCGCCCTCGGCCGCGCGGTCCAGCGGCCGGCTTTCGCCGCTCAGCATCATCAGCGCCTCGCGCAGCATGTCCACGGTGCCGGACCCCTCGTCGAACTGCGCCTTTTTCCGCCAGACCAGATCATGCGGCAGCAGGTCGCTGACCGCCTTGCGCAGGATCCATTTCTCGGTGAT
>SKHK01000273.1 GCA_007117005.1 Paracoccaceae bacterium | reverse complement strand
GAGGGGTATTTCATCAACCAGTTCCTGGCCCTGCACGTGAACCAGCGCACAGATCGCTGGGGCGGGCCGTATGAAAACCGCATGCGCCTGGCCGTGGAGGTGATGAAACGCGTGCGCGCGGCGGTGGGGGATGACTTCATCATCGTCTACCGCATCTCTCTGCTGGATCTGGTGCCGAACGGCCAGCGCTGGGACGAGGTGCTGCAACTGGCCCGCGCGATGGAAGAGGCGGGCGCGTCGATCCTCAACACCGGCATCGGCTGGCACGAGGCGCGCGTGCCCACCATCGCCACCTCTGTCCCCCGCGCGGCGTTTTCCTGGGTGACGAAAAAGCTGATGGGGCAGGTGGGGATACCGCTGATCACCTCGAACCGGATCAACACGCCGGATGTGGCGGAATCGCTGCTGGCAGAGGGCTGCGCCGACATGGTGTCGATGGCCCGCCCCTTCCTGGCCGATGCCGAATTCGTCAAAAAGGCGGCCGAGGGGCGGGCGGCGGAAATCGCCCCCTGCATCGGCTGCAACCAGGCGTGCCTTGACCATACCTTCTCCGGCAGGATCAGCTCTTGCCTGGTCAATCCGCGCGCCTGCCATGAGACGGAACTGACCTATAGCCCCGCCGCGCAGGCAAAGTCCGTCGCCGTGGTCGGCGCTGGCCCCGCCGGGCTGATGGCGGCGCTGGTGGCTGCCGAACGCGGGCACGCGGTCACGCTGTATGAACGTGACGGCCAGATCGGCGGGCAGTTGAACATGGCGCGCGTGATCCCTGGGAAAGAGGAATTCCACGGGCTGGTGGACTGGTTCGAAACCATGGTCGCACAGTCCGGCATGACCGTGCATCTGAACACCGCCGCCACGGCCGAGGCGCTGGCGGGTTTCGACGAGGTGATCATCGCCACCGGCGTGCTGCCGCGCGATCCGCAAATCCCGGGCCAGGACGGGGCCAATGTGGTCAATTACGTCGATGTACTGAAGGGCGGCGCGATGGTGGGCAAGCGCGTTGCGGTGCTGGGCTCGGGTGGCATCGGGTTCGATGTGTCGGAATACCTGACCCATCAGGGCGAAAGCGCGACCCTGCATCTGGACCACTGGCTGCGCGAATGGGGCGTGACCGACCCCGAGGCCGCGCCGGGCGGGCTGGCCACCGCCGAACCGCCCGCCCCCGCGCGGGCCATCACGCTGTTGCAGCGAAAGGCCGAACGGCCGGGCAAGCGGCTGGGCAAGACCACCGGCTGGATCCACCGCGCCAGTCTGGCAGCGCGCGCTGTGCGCATGATGGGCGGCGTGGGCTACCGCGAGATAACGCCCGACGGGGTCGTCCTGGACACCGAAAAGGGCCCCGAACTGCTGGCGGTCGACACCGTGGTATTGTGCACCGGGCAGGAATCGCTGCGCGACCTGGCCGATGCCTGCGCGGCGGCGGGGCAGTCGGTTCATGTGATCGGCGGGGCGGATGTGGCCGCCGAACTGGACGCCAAGCGCGCCATCGACCAGGGCGCCCGGCTGGCCGGCAGCCTGTGACCTGAAAGGGGCGGGCTGGTTTCCTGTTTGGAAACGCGCCCGCCTCTTGCCGTCCATCCTTGCCGATCCGGCAACTCATCGTCCACGCAATGCGGACAAATCCCGCCGCAGCCGCCGATTGCCCCCAATTTTCGCAAACTGGCCCGCACAACGCCCGGTAAGCACCTTAATCGCGCCCGATTTCAGCAGTCTATAGAGCGGGACAATAAGGTGGGCTTGACGGGTGCAGCATGGACAGACTGACGGAAATGGAAGCCTTTGCCACGGTGGTGGACCAAGGTGGATTCACCGACGCCGCGCGCAAGATGGGCCTGTCGAAATCGGCTATCTCGAAGCATGTGTCATCGCTGGAGGCCCGCCTGGGCGCGCGGCTCTTGAACCGCACCACGCGGCGGGTCAGCCCCACCGAAATCGGCCTTGCCTATTACGACCGCGCGCGCCGTGTCCTCAATGATGCGGGCGAGGCCGACAGCCTGGTTTCGGCCATGCAATCGGCCCCGTCGGGGCTGCTGCGCATGGCGGTTGCCACGGATTTCGGTACCTCTCTGCTGTCGCCGGTGCTGGATGAATTCCTGGGCCAGTACCCGGATATCAGCGTCAACATGGTGCTGAAGAACCGCTATGTGGAACTGATTTCCGAAGGCTTCGACCTGGCCATCCGGCTGGGTGATCTGGAGGATTCCACCCTTCGCGCCCGGCGTATCACCGACTCCACGCAGCGCCTGATCGCTGCGCCGGCATATTTTGCCCGCCATGGCCGGCCCGCCCGTATCGATGATCTGACGGAACACCGGCTGCTGCATTATTCCAACCAGGCCAGCGCCAATGTGTGGAAAATCACCGCGCCATCTGGCGAGGAACGGCAGGTCCGCGGCACTGGCTGGCTGACGGTCAATGACGGGCAGTCGCTGCTCAATGGCGCCATCAAGGGGCTGGGCATCGCCTATCTGCCCAGCTTTCTCTATCACCGCGCGCTTGCCGATGGGCTGGTCGAAGACGTGATCCCGGAACTGCCGCGCCAGACGCAGGGCATCTATGCCGTCTATCCGCCGGGCCGCTACACGCAGCCGAAGGTACGCGCCTTCATCGATTTCCTGGTGGCGAAATTCGCCGAAAAGGGGCCGGACGCCTGGTAAGGCGCCGCACGCTGTCCCTGACCCGGCCTTTTCCCTCGGGCCGGGCTGCCTGACCTGGGCCGGCCCCGTGCCGGCCCGCTTTTTTTCAGAAGCCGCCTTCGGGGATGCTGGCAAGCAGATCATCCCCTGCCGCAATGCGCGCCAGATCAGGGTGAATGCGGGGCAGTTCCCATTCCATGAAATACCGGCAGGCCAGAAGCTTGCCCTCGATATAGTCGGGGTTGCGCCCGGTGGCGGCCAGCGCCGCCAGGGCCTTGTCCAGCCATATCCAGCCCACCACCAGATGCCCGAAAGCCATCAGAAAGGGGGTGGCGTGCTGCAACGCCAGCCGCGGATCGGGCATCGCGCGCAACCGCGCCACGCAATCCAGCACGCCCGTCAGCGCCTCGTCCAGCGCCTGCGCCGGCGCGGTCAGCCGGTCATTTTCGCGCGCGCGGGCGTCAGTGGCGTGCGCCCGCGCGCGGGCGACGGTGGCGCGGATCTCGCCCTCCAGCGCGGCCAGCGCGCTGCCGTCATCACCCAGGATCTTGCGCCCCAGCAGGTCCAGCGCCTGAATGCCGGTGGTGCCCTCGTGGATGGGGTTCAGCCGGTTGTCGCGCCAGACCTGTTCGACGTCATAATCCCGCGTATAGCCGTAGCCGCCGTGGATCTGGATCGCCAGATCATTGGCGCGCGGGCCCATTTCCGACGGAAAGGTCTTGATCACCGGGGTCAGCAGGCCCAGCAGGCGCCCGGCATCGGCGCGCGCCCCGGCCTCTGGCGCGGCGGCTTCCAGGTCGATCAGCCGCGCGCCGTAAAGACACAGCGCCAACGCCCCCTCGGCCAGGACCTTCTGCACGATCAGCATGCGCCGCACATCCGGATGGTCGATCAGCGCAACAGGCGGGCTGGTGGGGTCCTTCACGCCCAGCGGACGGCCCTGCGGGCGTTCGCGCGCATAGGCCAGCGACTGCACATAGCCCCGGCAGGCCAGCGCGGCGGCGCCCAGCCCGACGCCCACGCGGGCCTCGTTCATCATCTGGAACATGATCGCCAGCCCCTGCCCCGCGCCGCCGATGCGCCAGCCCAGCGCGCCCTCGCCCTCGCCAAAGTTCAGAAGCGTGTTGACGGTGCCGCGATAGCCCAGCTTATGGTTCAGCCCGGCCAGCGCGATATCGTTGCGCGTACCGTCAGGCAGGATGCGCGGCACGGCGAAAAGCGAGATACCCTTGGTGCCCGGCGGCAGGCTGCCATCGTCCTGCGCGATCTTGGCCAGCACCAGATGGACGATATTGTCGCCCATGTCGTGCTCGCCCCCCGATATCCACATCTTGTTCCCGCGCAGCCGATAACGGGGGCCCAGCGCGTCCTCGCCATCGGGCAGGGCGCGGGTACGGATATCGGCCAGCGACGAACCCGCCTGCGGCTCCGACAGGCACATGGTACCGTAGTGGCGACCGTGCAGCTGCGGCATCGCCCATTGGTCGATTTGCGCCTGGGTGCCATGGGTGACGATCAGCCGCGCATTGGCCCGGGCCAGAAAGACATAGGCATTCGTGGCCACATTCGCCGCCGTCAGACAGGCCGCCACGCCGGATGTGACCATCGTGGGCAGCCCCGCCCCGCCATGATCGGCGCTGAAATCGGACGCCACCAGACCGGCCTCGCGGAACGCGTCCAGCGCCTGCTCGATCTCTGGCAACAGCACCACGCGGCCGTTTTCCAGCCGTGGCTCGTTCTGGTCGGACAGGCGGTTGTGCGGCGCGAAACGGTCCAGCGCCAGGGCCTCGGACAGGGCGATCACTTCGCGAAAGGTGCCCTCGTCATGATCGGCGAAGGCGGGCAACTCGGCCAGGGCGCGCCAGTCCAGCCAGTCGGCCAGCATGAAATCCAGGTCCTGCGTGTCCAGATACGGAAATGTCATGGCGTCCCCTCCCTGAATAACCGTCTTCACGATCCGGCCTGTTTGGGTGCAACACAAGCCCTGACACGGCGTCACAAGCGGCCCGCACAGCCACGCGGCAGGCGGCAAACCGGGCGTCATGCGCCGATATGTCACCGGATGTGACCAACCGTCGCTGCGCGGTGACAGACCGGCGCGGGCGATTCACGTTGAATATGACGCGGTGATCTTTATCTTAAGGCGGTCCGGCGCCACTTGGCCGGGCCCTACACAGCAGGAGAGCCTTCGTGGGCAACGCGCGCAATTTCGCATTCTGGATCGTCCTGTTCTTCATGATGATCGTGCTGTTCAGCCTGTTCAACAACGGACAGGGAACGCAGTCTGGCCGGACCGTCGGCTATTCCGATTTCCTCAGCCGGGTCGATGCGGGCGATATCAGCCGCGTGGTGATCGATGGCGAGACGCTGCGCGTGACCGACCGGTCGGGGCAGACCTTCACCACCGTCAGGCCCGATGGCGAGAACCCCACCGAGCGGCTGCTGGCCGCCGATGTCTCGGTCGAGGCGCGACCGCAGGAGCGTTCCGGCTTTCTGTCGGCGCTGTCGCTGTGGCTGCCGTTCCTGCTGCTGATCGGCATCTGGATATTCTTCATGAACCGCATGCAGGGTGGCGGGCGCGGCGGCGCGATGGGCTTCGGCAAGTCCAAGGCCAAGCTCTTGACCGAAAAGCATGGCCGCGTGACCTTTGACGATGTCGCCGGCATCGACGAGGCCAAGGAAGAACTGGAAGAGATCGTCGAATTCCTGCGCAACCCGCAGCGGTTCAGCCGGCTGGGCGGCAAGATCCCGAAGGGTGCGCTGCTGGTCGGCCCGCCGGGCACGGGCAAGACCCTGCTGGCGCGCGCCATCGCGGGCGAGGCCGGGGTGCCGTTCTTCACCATTTCGGGCTCTGACTTCGTGGAAATGTTCGTGGGTGTGGGCGCAAGCCGCGTGCGCGACATGTTCGAGCAAGCCAAAAAGAACGCGCCATGCATCGTCTTCATCGATGAGATCGACGCCGTGGGCCGGTCTCGCGGTGTGGGCTACGGCGGCGGCAACGACGAGCGTGAGCAGACGCTGAACCAGTTGCTGGTGGAAATGGACGGGTTCGAGGCCAACGAGGGCATCATCATCGTCGCCGCCACCAACCGGCCCGATGTTCTGGACCCCGCGCTGCTGCGTCCCGGCCGGTTCGACCGTCAGGTCCAGGTGCCCAACCCCGATATCAAGGGGCGCGAGCGTATTCTGGGCGTCCATGCCCGCAAGGTGCCGCTGGGCCCGAATGTGGACCTGCGCATCATCGCGCGCGGCACGCCCGGCTTTTCCGGCGCCGATCTGGCCAATCTGGTGAACGAGGCGGCGCTGATGGCCGCGCGCAAGAACCGCCGCTTCGTCACCATGGACGATTTCGAATCGGCCAAGGACAAGGTGATGATGGGCGCCGAACGGCGGTCCATGGTGATGTCGGAGGACGAGAAGAAGCTGACCGCCTATCACGAGGCCGGTCACGCCGTGGTGGGCCTGCACGTCCCGCAGCATGACCCCATCCACAAGGCCACGATCATCCCGCGCGGCCGCGCACTGGGGCTGGTGCTTTCCCTGCCCGAGCGTGACCAGCTTTCGGTCACCTATACCAAGTACAAGTCCAAGATCGCCATGGCGATGGGCGGCAAGGTGGCCGAGGAACTGGTCTTCGGCAAGGAGAACGTGACCTCGGGCGCGGCGTCGGATATCCAGCAAGTGTCGAAGATCGCCCGCGCGATGGTCCAGCAATTCGGCTTTTCGGACGAATTGGGCCATATCGATTACGCCAACGAACAGCAAAGCTATCTGGGCGCCTATTCCGGGCCGTCGAACGTGTCGCCGGAGACGCAGAAGAAGATCGACGAAGAGGTTCGCCGCATCGTCGATGAGGGCTATCAGACCGCCAAGCGCCTGCTGACAGAGCATCGTGACGAATTGGAGCGGCTGGCACAGGGCCTGCTGGAATACGAGACCCTGACCGGGCCAGAGATCGGCCGAGTGATGCGGGGCGAGCCGATCGGCCGCGACGACGATGACAGCACGACCGGCACGGGCCTGCCCTCTGTCGCCTCGGTGCCGAAGACGCGCCCGCGCAAGTCTGGCCCGGATGACAGCGGACTGGCGCCAGAGCCCAGCACCTGAGAACCACCGGCGCAACGTCTGGAATTTCAAGACGCCCCGCTACCATCGTAGCGGGGCGTTTTTCTTTCTGGCACGGCCGGAATGGGGGTCTGTCTGGCCTTATCGTGTCAGGCGGCCTTGATATCGGCATGGGCCGACAGAATGGCGTGCAGCTTGCCCGTGTCGCCATTCGCGCGCAGCTTGCCGCACAGCCCCCCGTCGCGCAGCATGCGGGACACCATCGCCAGCGCCTTCAAATGCTCGGCCCCACTGTCCTGCGGTGCGAAAAGGGCAAAGACCAGATCGACCGGCGCCCGGTCCACAGAGCCGTAGTCGAAGCTTTTCTCCAGCCGCACGAAGATGCCCCGCACGGCGGGAATGCCGTCGATGCGGGCATGCGGCAGGGCAATGCCGCGGCCAACCCCGGTAGACCCCAGCGTCTCGCGCTCCTGCAGGGCATCCAGTGCCGTCGCCATGTCGATCTGCCACGCGGTCTCTGCCGTTTGCGCGATCTCATGGAAAAGACGCTTCTTGCTTCGAACGGCGCCGACGCTGCGAATCGCCGACGGGTTCAACAGTTCCGAAAGATCCATCAAGGGCTCCAGTAAAGCCGAGACGATGCCCTGCGCGCGCGGCGTTCCGGCCAGCAGGCGCTGTTGACCCCACAAGGCTGTCATCACGGTTTATTGCGGGTCTATCCAGCCAATATTGCCATCATCGCGCCGGTAGACGACATTCAGACCACCATGTCGTTCGTTGCGGAACACCAGCACATTCGCATGGGCCAGTTCCATCTGCATCACGGCCTCTCCGGCGGAAAGCGACGGGATGCGGGTTTCCATTTCCGCCACGATGATCGGCTGCAGCGTATCGGGTTCGATTTCGTCTTCGCCGCCATCTGACTGCGCGAGGATATACGCGGGCGCGCCGGCAAACTCAACCGGGGTGCTGCGGTCTCGGTGATGATCCTTCAGGCGGCGCTTGTACCGGCGCAACTGCTTGTCCATCTTTTCGGTGCAGGCGTCAAAGGCGGCGTAGACCTCGGTCGCCTGGCCGCGCGCCTGGGCGGTCAGGCCGGAGGACAGATGCACCACGGCCTCGCAGACATGCAGATGCGCATCGCGGGAAAACACGACCTGTGCATCGGTCGGGCGCTGGGAATATTTCTCCATCACCGCGCCCAGCTCGGTCTTGACGTGCCCTTGCAGCGCCTCGCCGACATCGATCTGCTTGCCACTTATCTGATAGCGCATTCGCCTCTCCTTTTTTGTTCGTTCCCCGGCTTTTACGCGTGTCCTGGCGCGTCATGGCCGGGTGTGCCGCACCCGCGCGTCGCCTCTGATACCGGCCAGGGCCGCCTTTCGGCGGCGCATGGCAGACCCGGGCACGCGCAACTGCAGCCTGTATTTGGCGACAGTTCGCCGGGCTATGTCAACGCCTTCCGCATTCAACACGGCCGCGATCGTTGCATCGCTCAGCGGAGCGGTCGGGCTCTCGGCGGCAATCATCTCGGCAATGCGTTGCTGCAGGGTAAAGGATGACAAGGGCCCGTCGGTCGACGGCAGCGCGGCGGAAAACAGCCGCGAAAGCGGCAGAAGCCGCCCGTCGATATCGATATGCTTGCCGGCAACGGCCCGCCCCACGGTTGACGGATGCAGGCCCAGCTCCTGCGCCATCGCCGCCCGCGTGACCGGCCGCAGCGCGCGTGCCCCGTGCAGCAGGAAGCCGGCCTGATGCTCGACCAGCCAGTCGCCGATCCGCGCCAGGGTCCGCCCGCGCTGCGCCAGCGCCGTCAGCAGTGCGCGCGCGCGCTCCAGCATGTCGCGGGCGAAATCGTCCTGCAGGGCGCGCGCGGCCAGGGCCTCGTCCAGGTAGAGGGGGGCAAGCGCCTCGCGCGCGGGGTGCAGGGTCATGGTGCCGTCAGGCCGACGTTCCAGCACCAGATCGGGCAGGGCGGGCGGCGCGCTATCGCCTTCCTGCGGCGCGATTGGACGCGGGGTCAGCGCACGCACCAGCGCCAGCCGGCGCCGCGCGGCGCGTGGGCTAAGGCCCAGCGCGCGGGCGATGGCAGCAACGTCACCGGCCGCGAAAAGCGTCAGGTTATCGACCGTTTGCGCTGCCTCGGCGGGGTCCAGCCCGGCATCGGACAGTTGCAGCAGCAGACATTCGCGCAGGTCGCGCGCGCCCACGCCCGCGGGCTCGCAGCGCTGCAGGGCCGCCAGCGCCGTATCCAGGTCATCCGGTGATACATCCCAGGCCGCCACCAGTTCGGCAAGCGGGGTGTCCAGAAATCCGTCCTCGCGCAGTTCGGTGATCAGCAGGCGGGCCAACGCGGCGACGGGCGCGGCCAGCCCCATCAGCGCCACCTGGCCAGAAAGCGCCTCCTGAAACGGTGCCGCGCGGGCCTCCATGTCTGCCTGCGCGGCCGTGCTGGCAGGCGCCACCGGGGGGGGTGGCGCGCGCAACAGGAACGGGTTGCGCGCGGCCTCTGCCCTTGCGAACTCGTCAAGCTCTGCCGCGCTCATGCGCAGGATCGACAGCGCCTGCCGCATCGACGGGGTCAGCGCCAGGGTCTGGGTCTGGCGCGCCGTAAGCTTCGGGCTCAGGGCCATGGGACGTCCCTAACGGAAACTGTCACCCAGATAGACGCGGCGCACATCGTCATTGGCCACCACCTGTTCCGGCGTGCCGCTCATCAGGACGCCGCCATCGTGCAGGATATAGGCCCGGTCCACGATCTCAAGCGTCTCGCGCACATTATGGTCAGTGATCAGCACGCCGATCCCGCGTGATTTCAGGTCGCTGACCAGATGCCGGATATCGGCCACGGCGATGGGGTCGACTCCGGCAAAGGGTTCGTCCAGCAGCACGAAGGATGGATCGGACGCCAGACAGCGCGCGATCTCCACCCGCCGCCTTTCGCCCCCTGAAAGCGCCAGCGCGGGGGCGCGGCGCAGCCCGGTGATGGAAAAATCGGCCAGTAATTCCTCCAGCCGGGCGGCACGGCGGCGGCGGTCGGGCTCGGCCACTTCCAGAATGGCGCGGATGTTGTCCTCGACCGTCATGCCGCGAAAGATCGACATTTCCTGCGGCAGATAGCCGATGCCCAGCCGCGCGCGGCGATACATGGGCAGGCCGGTTGCATCGGTGCCGTCGATCAGGACCTTGCCGCCATCGGCTGGCACCAGCCCGGCGATGCAGTAGAAACAGGTCGTCTTGCCGGACCCGTTGGGGCCCAGTAGCGCAATCACCTCGCCACGCCTGACGGCCAGCGAGATGCCGCGCAGCACGCTTTTGCGGCGATAGGCCTTTTTCAGGTTGTCGACCTGCAGCCCGTCCTGCGCCAAGGGGTCCGGCGGGGCCATCGCGGGTCAGTCCAGCGTGATGATGGTGCGCACGCGACCCTGCATCCGGCCGGTGCCGGCGCGCAGATCGGCCGCGAAACGGTCGCCGGACAGCACGTTGTCGCCCTGCACGAAGACCACATCGCCGCGCATGTCCAGCGTCTGGGCGGACAGGGAATAGGTGGCCTCGGCGGCCTCGATCGCCTCGCCCGGCGTGACCAGCGTCACCCCGCCAGAGGCCACCAGCCGGTCGATGCGCTGCCCCTCACCATCCGCACGGGGGCGGTATTCCAGCGCCACCTGCCCCGCGCGCAGCCTCAGACCACCCTGGCTGGCCCGCACGTTGCCGCGGAAGACGGTGACGCCGTTGGCCTGATCGACCTCCAAGTCATCGGCGGTGATGTCCAGCGGCGCGTCGCTTAACTGCAGGGACTGGCCAAGACGCAGTTCCGTGCCCTGCGCCGCGGCGGCTCCGGCCGTCCCGGCGCCCAGCGCGACCAGCAGAACCAGCGCCATGACCGGAAACGAAAGGGCGGACAGGGCAGCGTGGCGGATATGAAGGGACGGCATGCGGGTCTCTCTATGGCTGCGGGTGATATATCAAACGCACCCCGCCGCCAAAGACAAGCCGGTTGCCCGCTACTTCATCGGGCCCTGGCGCGGCGTCCGGGCCCGTCTGTGGCCCGGGCATGCGGGTCAGGCGCATGCTGCCGGCCTCTATCCGGCCGGCCGGAGCGTCGCCCTGCACGGGCCGGTTGGAATAGACCAGCGTCTGATCCAGAAGGCCCGACAGGGTTTCCGCCTGCAACCGGTAGCCGGGGCTGGCGTCTATTTCCACCGGCCCGGCCATGTCGAACCGCCCGGCGCCGCGGTCGATAACGCCGGATTGCGCGCTTGCTGACAGGCTGCCGCCCTCTGGGTCATCCAGTTGCAACGCCAGCCCCGTGACCTGAAACCGCAACCGGCCCTCGGGGTCGCTGCGCGCGGTTTCGGTGTCGATGCGCAGAGCACTGCCCTGACGGGTCACACCGACAAATCGCGCCCCGGTCAGGCGCGGGTCCCGCGCGCGGTCCTCGGCGTCGATCTCGGCGGAGCGCAGCGCGCGTTCGGGGTCAACGGGGCTGGCAAGAAGAAAGACGCTGGACAGCGCGGCCAGCGCGGCCAGCGGCAGCACCACCTTCAGCACCACCACCAGCCGCGAATACCCCGGCCCACGGGGGAGGTATCGGCGGGTGGCGGGGGCTGTCGTCACCGCCCGCCCCTAATGCGAGAAGATATCGGTTTCCGGCCAGCCCGCCAGATCAAGCGCGGCGCGGGTGGGCAGGAAATCGAAACAGCGCTGCGCCAGATCCAGCCGCCCCTCGCGCGCCAGCATCGCCTGCAGCACCTCTTTCAGCCGATGCAGGTGCAACACGTCAGAGGCCGCGTATTCCTGCTGGGCCTGGGTCAGCGCCGGCGCCCCCCAGTCCGAGCTTTGGTTCTGCTTCGAAATCTCCACCCCCAGCAGTTCCGACAACAATACCTTCAGCCCGTGCCGGTCGGTATAGGTGCGCACCAGTTTCGAGGCGATCTTCGTGCACCAGACGGGGGCTGCCAGCACGCCGAAATGCTGCTGCATGGCCGCGATGTCGAAACGGCCGTAATGAAACAGTTTCAGCACGCCCGGATCTGCCAGCAGACGGCACAGGTTGGGCGCAGGCGCCCCGTCCTGACCGATCTGCACCAGATGCGCCTGCCCGTCACCGCCGGAAAGCTGCACCACGCAAAGCCGGTCGCGCCCGGGGATCAGGCCCATCGTCTCGCAATCGATGGCGACGATGGCGCCAAGGTCCAGCCCGTCGGGCAGATCGTTCCGGTGCAGGTGAATGGTCATCCGTGGCGCGCCCTTCTTGCGGTCTTTCCCCGGTGTATCATGCGCGCGCCCGGCGGCAAGGGCCACGAAAAGGCACCCCGCGCCGGCCATTCATCGCCGATCCGGGCCCGCGCGGCGGGTGGCGGGCTTGCGCGCGCGCCTGCCGGAGGGGTAGATTGGATCGCGGGCAGAAAGCACCGGGCAAAACCGGGCAGGACGGGACAGGAACACCATGGCAAAGAAGCTTTTCGGCACAGACGGCGTGCGCGGCACGGCCAACACCTATCCGATCACGGCAGAGGCCGCGCTGAAACTGGGCGCCGCCGCCGGGCGGTACTTTCGCACCGACGGGCAGAACGGCCACCGCGTGGTCATCGGCAAGGACACGCGGCGGTCCTGCTACATGCTGGAAAACGCGCTGTCGGCGGGGCTGATTTCAACCGGGATGAATGTGCTGCTGCTGGGCCCGGTGCCGACACCCGCCGTGGGCTACCTGACCCGGTCCATGCGCGCCGATCTGGGCATCATGATCTCTGCCAGCCACAACCCGCATCACGACAACGGGATCAAGTTCTTCGGCCCCGACGGCTTCAAGCTGTCCGATCAGGCCGAGGCCGCGATCGAGGCGCTGTTCCATAACGGGTTGAAACCCGCCGCACCGGAAAACATCGGCCGCGCGCGGCGGCTGGATGACGGGCTGGGCCGCTATATCGAATACGCCAAGACCACCTTTCCGCGCCGGAAAACGCTTTCGGGCCTGAAGGTTGTGGTCGATTGCGCCCATGGCGCCGCCTACAAGGCCGCGCCGGAGGTGCTGTGGGAACTGGGCGCCGAGGTGGTGCCGATGGCGGTCAAGCCCGACGGGTTCAACATCAACCGCGACTGCGGCTCGACCCATCCGCAGGCCGCCGCCGCGCTGGTGCGCGAAACAGGCGCCGATCTGGGCATCGCGCTGGATGGCGATGCCGACCGGCTGATCCTGATCGACGAACAGGGTACAGTGGCCGATGGCGACCAGATCATGGCGCTGTTCGCGCATCGCTGGGCGCAGGCGGGGCGGCTGCAGGACGGCACGCTGGTGGCCACCGTGATGTCGAACCTGGGGCTGGAGCATTTCCTGACCGGCCACGGGCTGCGGCTGGAACGCACACGGGTCGGCGACCGCCATGTGGTGGAACGGATGCGCGCCGGCGGCTGGAACCTGGGCGGCGAACAATCAGGCCATATCGTGATGACCGACCACGCCACCACCGGCGACGGGCTGATCGCCGCGCTGCAATTCCTGGCCGCGATGGTAGAGACGGGGCAGACGGCCTCCAGCCTGGCGCGCAATTTCGCCCCGGTGCCGCAGCGGCTGGAGAATATCCGCTGCGCCTCGGCCAGTGCGTCGTTGGCGCGGCCAGAGGTGCAGGCGGTGATCGACGAGCAGACCGCGCGGCTGGGCGCGCGCGGGCGCATCCTGATCCGCCCCTCGGGCACCGAACCCCTGATCCGAGTCATGGTCGAGGCCGAGGATCAGGCCCTTCTGGACGATGTGCTGGGCACCGTTGCCGTCACCATCCGCGAGGCCGCGCTGACAACGGCATAAGCGGCGAATTCGGACTGTTGCCCTCTTGCAACGGTGGCGCCCGCTTCCCAAATCCTCTGGTGAGGCCCGAACGGGCGGGGTGCTGACTGGCAGGCCCCGCTGCCACCGGGCGCTTGACGAGGAGAGACAGCAATGAACCTGGAAAAATTCACAGAACGGGCGCGGGGTTTCCTGCAGGCCGCCCAGACCATCGCCATGCGCGAAAGCCACCAACGCCTGGGCGCCGAGCATCTGCTCAAGGCGCTTCTGGATGACGAACAGGGCATGGCGGCCAATCTGATCCGCCGCGCCGGTGGCGCACCCGAACGCGTGGCGCAGGCCAATGACCTGGCGCTGGGCAAGCTGCCGAAGGTGTCCGGCGATGCAGGCCAGATCTATACCGAACAGGCGCTGATGCGCGTGCTGGATGAGGCCTCAACGATCGCCCAGAAGGCCGGCGACAGTTTCGTGCCGGTCGAACGCATCCTGATGGCGCTGGCGATGGTGAAAAGCCCGGCCAAGGACGCGCTGGACGCGGGCGCGGTGACCGCGCAGGCGCTCAACGCTGCCATAAACGATATCCGCAAGGGCCGCACGGCCGACTCGGCCTCGGCCGAGGACAGCTATGAGGCGCTGAAGAAATACGCCCGTGACCTGACCGAGGCCGCGCGCGAGGGCAAGATCGACCCGATCATCGGCCGTGATGAGGAAATTCGCCGCGCCATGCAGGTGCTGAGCCGCCGGACCAAGAACAACCCGGTGCTGATCGGCGAACCCGGCGTCGGCAAGACCGCCATTGCCGAGGGGCTGGCGCTGCGCATTGTCAACGGCGACGTACCGGAATCGCTGCAGGACAAGAAACTGCTGGCGCTGGACATGGGCGCGCTGATCGCCGGGGCGAAATATCGCGGCGAGTTCGAGGAGCGCCTGAAGGGCGTCCTGAACGAGGTCACGGCCGCGGCGGGCGAGATCATCCTGTTCATCGACGAGATGCACACGCTGATCGGCGCCGGCAAGTCCGAGGGCGCGATGGACGCCGCCAACCTGATCAAGCCGGCGCTGGCGCGCGGCGAGTTGCATTGCGTCGGCGCCACCACGCTGGACGAATACCGCAAGCATGTGGAAAAGGACGCGGCGCTGGCGCGGCGCTTCCAGCCGGTGTTCGTGTCCGAGCCGACGGTGGAAGACACGATCAGCATCCTGCGCGGGATCAAGGAAAAATATGAACTGCACCACGGCGTGCGGGTGGCCGATTCGGCGCTGGTGGCGGCGGCGACGCTGAGCCATCGCTATATCACCGACCGCTTTCTGCCGGACAAGGCGATCGACCTGATGGACGAGGCCGCCAGCCGGCTGCGCATGCAGATCGACAGCAAGCCCGAGGAACTGGACGCGCTGGACCGCGAGATCCTGCAAAAGCAGATCGAGGCCGAGGCCTTGCGGAAGGAAGACGACGCGGCCTCGCGCGACCGGCTGGAAAAGCTGGAGGGCGAGCTGGCCGACCTGCAGCAGCGTTCGGCCGAGATGACCGCCCAGTGGCAGGCAGAGCGTGACCGGCTGGAGGCCGCACGCGACCTGAAGGAACAGCTGGACCGGGCGCGGGCGGAACTGGACCAGGCAAAGCGGCAGGGCGACTTCGGTCGCGCGGGCGAGCTGCAATACGGCCGTATCCCGGAACTGGAACGCAAGCTGGCGGAAGCCGAGGCGCGCGAGGCCGAGAAGATGGTCGGCGATGCCGTGCGGCCCGAACAGATCGCCGAAGTGGTGGAACGCTGGACGGGCATTCCGACCACCCGGATGCTGGAGGGCGAGCGCGAGAAGCTCTTGCGCATGGAGGATGGCCTGCACAAGCGCGTCATCGGCCAGCAGAAGGCCGTGCGCGCGGTGGCCAATGCCGTGCGCCGCGCCCGCGCCGGCCTGAATGACGAGGGGCGGCCGCTGGGCAGCTTCCTGTTTCTGGGCCCCACCGGTGTGGGCAAGACCGAACTGACCAAGGCCGTGGCCGAATTCCTGTTCGACGATGACAGCGCGATGGTGCGCATCGACATGTCGGAATTCATGGAAAAGCACGCGGTTGCGCGGCTTATCGGCGCGCCCCCGGGCTATGTCGGCTATGAGGAAGGCGGCGTACTGACCGAGGCCGTACGCCGCAGACCCTATCAGGTGGTGCTGTTCGACGAGGTGGAAAAGGCGCACCCGGATGTGTTCAACGTGCTGTTGCAGGTGCTCGATGACGGGGTGCTGACCGACAGCCACGGCCGCACTGTGGATTTCAAGCAGACGCTGATCGTGCTGACCTCGAACCTCGGGAGCCAGGCGCTGAGCCAGCTGCCCGAGAACGGCGATGCGACGGCGGCGCGCGCGCAGGTGATGGAGGCGGTGCGGGCGCATTTCCGCCCCGAGTTCCTGAACCGGCTGGACGAGACTGTGATCTTCGACCGGCTGGGCCGGGCGGATATGGACGGGATCGTCGATATCCAGATGGCGCGGCTGCTTAAGCGGCTGGCCGGGCGCAAGATCACGCTGGACCTGGACGCGGGCGCCCGGCAATGGCTGGCCGACAAGGGCTATGATCCGGTCTATGGCGCGCGCCCGCTGAAGCGGGTGATCCAGCGCTACCTGCAGGACCCGTTGGCACAGATGCTGCTGGGGGGCGAGGTGCTGGATGGCGCCACCGTGCCGGTGACGGCGGGGCCGGAGGGGCTGGTGATCGCCGGCCGTGCAGCCGGGGTGGACCCGTCCGACGGCGACGCGGCGCCGCGCATGTCGCTGGTGCACTGACCCGCAGAATCGCCCGTTGCGGGCGCCGGCAGGATACGGCCGGCGCCCGCAATATCCGTTCCCGGCGCCCGCCATGCCGGCCGTTCGCAGGCGCCGCGCCCGCCTGTGACGCACCGCAGCCGGCGCCTGCCATCCCCCTTCCCGCTCAATACCCCGTCCAGGGCCGGTGCCCCGCCACATCCCGCGCGCGGCGCCAGTGCAGGTCATCGCCGCGCAGGCTGGCCGCCAGCGCGCCGCTTTCGCGCAGATCGGCGGGGGCGATGACGCGGCAGCCGGCGGGTATATCCGGCGGCGCGTCGACGGACAGGATGACCACCTGAGCCGTCGCGCAGGCATTACCAACCCTGTCCGCGGCCCCGCGCCCGGTCAGATGGACGAAGCGCTGGCCACCCAGCGTGAACCCATCCGCCAGCGCCGCGCCATCGGGGCCCACCCGGGCCGCGGCGACCTCCTGGCCCGCTGCATCGCCATCGGCGGCCAGCCAGTTGCGCACGACGAACCCCTCGCCGCGGGGGCGGGTAAGCGCGCGCCCCTCGGGGCCCATGACGCCGACCTGCCCGCCGCTTTCCGCGATCAACAGCGCAGGGCGCGGCGCCTGCCCCCAGCCGGCCAGCCCGACCACGGCGACGACCACCCCGGCCCATCGCGCCCGGCCACGCCACAGGATCAGCCACAACACCCCCAGCGCCATGACCGGCAGCACCCAGCCCGGCGGCGTGGTCACCCAGCGCACCGCGCCGTCGAACCCCGCCACCCAATGCGCCACGCCCAGTATCCAGTGCACACCCGCCGCCATCAGCCACAGACCCACGCCTTCCAGCCCCAGCGGCCACAGCGCCGCCGCCAGCACCGCCGCCGGCATCACCAGCGTGCCCATCAGCGGCACCGACAGGATATTGGCCAGAAGCCCGTAATCGGCCATGCGGTGGAAATGCGCCGCCGCCACAGGCGCGGTGGCCAGCCCCGCCACCAGCGAACACAGCGCGACCGAGCCGAAAGCCAGCATCAGGCGCCCGTGCCATGTCGGCGGCGCCCTGCCCCCCGGCCGCGCGCGGCGCCAGTCCCGCAGCGCTGCAAAGACCGCAACCAGCGCCGTGGTGGCGGCAAAGGACATCTGGAAACCGGGCGAGAGCAGCGCCTCTGGCCGCCAGAACAGGATCAGCAGCGCAGCCAGCGCCACCGAGTGCAGCGATATCGCGCGCCGGTCGAACAGCACCGCGCCCAGCATCACCGCCACCATCACGAAGGCCCGCTGCGTGGCGACATTGCCGCCCGAGAGCGCCAGATAGAAGACCGCCGCCGCCAGCGCGCCCACGGCCGCCAGCTTTCGCCCCGGCAGGCGCAGCGCAACCACCGGCACCACGGCCAGCAGCAGCCGCAGACCGCCATAGACCAGCCCCACCAGCAGCCCCATATGCAGGCCCGAAATGGCCAGGAGATGCGCCAGGTTGGACCGGCGCAGCGCCTCTGTCGTGTCCTGGCTGACGCCGGCGCGGTCCCCGGTCAGGATGGCGGCGACAAAGCCCCCGGCTTCTCCCGCCAGGCGGGCCTGCAGTGCGGTGCTCATCCGCATGCGCAACCGCTCGACCGCCAGCGCCGGCCCCGGTTCTGCCGGGGCAAGCGCCAGCACCGGGCTGCGCGTGTAGCCCACGGCGCCCAGCCGCTCGAACCACGCCATGCGGCGGAAATCGAAGCCGCCGGGTTCCACCGGGCCGCCAGGTGGCGACAGATGGCCGGTCAGCATGACCCGCATGCCGGGCACGGGCACGATGTCTCGCCCTGCATCGCCATGCAGCGAGACCCGCACCCGTTCCGGCACCCGGTGCAACGCCACATCATGCAGCACCACCCGGTCCAGTGTCAGGCGCTGCGCATCGGACACCGAACGGTCGATGCGCAGCACACGCCCCTCTACCGGGCCGTAATAGCGAAAGCTCAGCACCGGCGCGGCGCTGGCATGGACCCGCCAGCCCGCCAACAGAAGACCGGCCAGCACCAGCATCAGCGCCAGACACAGGGGGCGCAGCCGTTCCGGCCCGAAAAGCCCGGCCAGCCCCGCCGCCAGCGCCCCGGCCGCCAGTGCCGCAAAGCCCTGCGCCTGCGGCTCTGCAGGCAGCGAAAAATAGACCCCGATCCCCAGCGCCAGCAGCACCGGGACAAAGGGAAACAGCCGCCCACGCGCCTGCGCCAGCGCCTTCAGAGGGGCGTCCAGCGCAGCCCGCCGCGTATCCGCACGCGCCCCGCGCCGGATGGGAATGGCCAAACCGGTCAGCACCCTTGTCCTTTTCCGCCCCTTTGCCTAGACCAGCCGCAAGCCTAGTCTCCGCATGGTTTCCGAATGGTTAATGCGGCCCGTCCGAGATACGATCAGGAGAGCCCCGCGCATGTCCCAACGCCCTGAAAACAGCCCGGTCGTTACCCGTTTCGCCCCCTCGCCGACCGGGTTCCTTCATATCGGCGGCGCGCGCACGGCGCTTTTCAACTGGCTTTTCGCGCGCGGCCGGGGTGGGCGCTTTCTGCTACGGATAGAGGATACAGACCGCGCGCGATCGACCCCAGAGGCAACGGCGGCGATTCTGAACGGCCTGCGCTGGCTGGGGCTGGACTGGGACGGTGACGCGGTCAGCCAGTTCGAACGCGCCCCCCGCCATGCCGAGGTCGCCCGCGCCATGCTGGCCGGCGGCCATGCCTACAAGTGCTTTGCCACGCAGGAGGAAATCGAAACCTTCCGCGAGGCCGCGCGCGCCGAGGGGCGGTCGACCCTCTACCACAGCCCCTGGCGTGATGCCGACTCGGCCAGCCATCCGGATGCCCCCTTCGTGATCCGCCTGAAGGCCCCGCGCGCGGGGCAGACGGTGATCGAGGATGCGGTGCAGGGGCAAGTGACTTTCGGCAATGACCAGCTGGACGACATGGTGCTGCTGCGCTCCGACGGCACGCCGACCTACATGCTGGCGGTGGTGGTGGATGACCATGACATGGGCGTGACGCATGTCATCCGGGGCGACGACCATCTGAACAATGCCGCACGGCAGGCCCAGATCTACCGCGCGATGGGCTGGGCAGAGCCGGTCTGGGCGCATATTCCGCTGATCCACGGCCCGGACGGCAAGAAACTGTCAAAACGCCACGGCGCGCTGGGGCTGGAGGAGTATGCGGCGATGGGCTACCCCGCGCCGGCCTTGCGCAACTACCTGGCGCGGCTGGGCTGGAGCCACGGCGACGACGAATTCTTTGCCGATGCGCAGGCGCTGGACTGGTTCGCCCTGGACGGCATCAACCGCGCGCCGGCCCGGCTGGACCTGAAAAAGCTGGACCACCTGACAGGGCTGCATTTTTCCGACATGCCCGATGCTGCGGTGCTGCATGGGCTGCAGGACTATCTGGCCATGACCGGCGCCTCGGCACTGCCGGCGGACCGGATGCCCTGGATCACCGCCGCGCTGCCCATGGTCAAGGACAGGGCCAGATCATTCGGGCAAGTATCTGAAAAGCTTCACTTCACGCTGGCTCAGCGGCCCGTGGAACCGGACCAGAAGGCCGCCAAGGCGCTTGACGATGTATCCCGTGGTATACTGTCTGAATTGACGCCGCAGCTGCGAGATGCTAGCTGGGACCGAGAAAATCTGGAATCCATCGTGAGCGCGAGTGCTGCGGCGCATGGTGTGGGCCTGGGCAAGCTGGCGCAGCCTTTGCGTGCCGCGCTTTCCGGACGCATGGTATCGCCAAGCGTTTTCGACATGATGATCGTCCTGGGACGAGACGAAACCCTGGCGCGACTGGCCGATGCCTGCGGCCCGCGCGCCGATTGACAGCTGCGCCTTTTCGGCCAACCGGCCGGGATGGCCCACAATTGCGAGGGATTGCCATGGCCGACCCAAAAGGAACCGCAACGCTGACCTTTGGCGACAAGAAGATCGACATGCCGATCTATTCGCCCAGCGTCGGCACGGATGTGATCGATATCCGCAAGCTTTATGCGCAGGGGGACGTGTTCACCTTCGACCCCGGCTTTACCTCGACCGCGGCTTGCGAATCGGACATCACCTATATCGACGGTGACAAGGGCGAGCTGCTGTATCGCGGCTATCCCATCGACGAACTGGCCGAGAAATCGCACCACCTGGAGGTCTGCTACCTGCTGCTTTACGGCGAGTTGCCGTCAGCCGCGCAGATGCTGGACTTCGAGACGCGCGTGACCCGGCACACGATGGTGCATGAGCAGATGCACAACTTTTTCCGCGGCTTCCGCCGCGATGCGCATCCCATGGCGACGATGGTCGGCGTGGTTGGCGCCATGTCGGCTTTCTACCACGATTCGACCGACATCAACGATCCCTGGCAGCGCGAGGTAGCGGCGATCCGCATGATCGCCAAACTGCCGACCATCGCCGCAATGGCCTACAAGTATTCCATCGGCCAGCCCTTCGTCTATCCGAAGAACAGCCTGGATTACGCCGGCAACTTCCTGAACATGTGCTTCTCGGTCCCGGCCGAGGACTATGTGGTGGACCCGATCCTGGCGCGCGCCATGGACCGGATCATGATGCTGCACGCAGATCACGAGCAGAACGCCTCCACCTCCACCGTGCGGCTGGCCGGCTCTTCGGGCGCAAACCCGTTCGCTTGCATCGCCGCGGGCATCGCCTGCCTGTGGGGGCCGGCGCATGGCGGCGCGAACCAGGCCTGTCTGGAAATGCTGCGCGAAATCGGCACGGTTGACCGCATCCCGGAATTCATCAAGCGCGCCAAGGACAAGGACGACCCCTTCCGCCTGATGGGCTTTGGCCACCGCGTCTACAAGAATTTCGACCCCCGCGCGAAGGTGATGAAGCAGTCCGCCGACGAGGTGCTGGGCCTTCTGGGCATTCAGGACAACGAGACCCTGAAGGTCGCGAAGGAGCTGGAGCGCATCGCGCTGGAGGACGAGTATTTCGTCGAGAAAAAGCTCTATCCGAATGTCGATTTCTATTCCGGCATCATCCTGGAGGCGATGGGCTTTCCCACCTCGATGTTCACGCCGATCTTCGCGCTGTCGCGCACGGTCGGCTGGATCTCGCAGTGGAAGGAAATGATCGCCGATCCGCAGCAGAAGATCGGCCGCCCGCGCCAGCTTTACACTGGCGCCCCGAAACGCGCCTATGTCGAGGTTGAACACCGCTGAACGCGGTTGCCGGATGACGGTTCCGGGGCGGGGTGATCCCCGCCCCTTTCGCATGAAAGGGCAGGGCAATGGCCGAAGACCCCCTGATCACCGACCCGGATGGCGGCCTGCCGCGGCTGGTCGAAATCATGCGCCGGTTGCGTGCACCCGATGGCGGCTGCGCCTGGGATCTGGAGCAGGATTTCGACAGTATCGCCCCCTATGCGATCGAAGAGGCGCATGAAGTCGTAGACGCCATCGCCCGGCGCGACTGGTCCGGGCTGCGCAGCGAATTGGGCGATCTGCTGTTTCAGGTGGTCTATCATGCGCAGATGGCGGGCGAGGCCGGGCATTTCGCGCTGGATGACGTGATCCGCGATGCCGCAGACAAGATGGTGTCACGCCACCCGCATGTCTTTGGCGATGCCAGCGCGCGGTCGGCCGAGGCGCAGGTCGATGCCTGGGAGGAGCAGAAGGCGCGCGAACGCGCAGCACGGGCACAGACCGGGGTGCTGGACGATGTGCCGCTGGCGCTGCCGGCGCTGATGCGGGCGGTGAAGCTGCAGAAACGCGCCGCGCGGGTGGGGTTCGACTGGCCGGATGTGGCTCAGGTGGTGGACAAGATCGCCGAAGAGGCGCACGAACTGGCCGAAGCGCGTGACACCCTGCCGACCGAGGCCGTGGCCGAGGAGATGGGCGATCTGCTTTTCGTCATGGCCAATCTGGCCCGCCACCTGAAGGTCGATCCGGAGGTCGCGCTGCGCGCCGCGAATGACAAGTTCACCCGCCGGTTCCGCGCCATAGAGGCCGCGCTGGCCGCACAGGGCCGGCACCCGCAGGACAGCGACCTGGCAGAGATGGATGCGCTGTGGGACGCGGCCAAGGTGGCGGAACGGCAAGGCTGACCGACTGGACCGGGGCGCCGCGCCGCGATATGCCGGACCTGTGACAAAGGGCCTGACATGAGCGACCGAAACCCCCTGCATGACCGCCTCCTGGCACCGCTGAAGGTGCGCTCGGATCCTTTCCTGCACCTGCCGGATGGCAGCAGCCTTGACGGGGCCGGGTTTTACACGCTCTGCGCGCGTATTGCCGGCGCACTGGATGCGCAGGGCTTGCGGCCCGGCGACCGGCTGGCCGCGCAGGTCGACAAAAGCCCGCATGCGCTGGCGCTGTTCTACGGCGCGGCCATGGCGGGGGTGGTGTTCCTACCCCTGAACCCCGCCTACACGGCCGAAGAGGTGGCCTATTTTCTGGACAACGCGGGCGCCGCGCTGTTTCTGGCCGACCCGGCCCGCGCCGGCGCACTGGCGCCCGTGGCCGCGCGTTGCGGGGCGCGGATGCTGACGCTTGGCGCCGACGGGCAGGGCAGCTTTGCCGATGCGATGACCGCCGCCACCCCCCGCGAAACCGCCACCCCGCGCGCCGAGAACGATCTGGCGGCGCTGCTTTATACCTCCGGCACCACGGGGCGGTCCAAGGGCGCGATGATCAGCCAGAAGAACCTTCTATCGAATGCCGAGGTGCTGGCCGATGCCTGGGCCTTCACCCCGCGCGACGTGCTGCTGCACGCGCTGCCGATCTTTCACACCCACGGGCTTTTCGTGGCCACCAACACGGTGCTGGCCTCGGGCGGCAGCATGATCTTTTTGCCCCGGCTGGACGTGGATGCGCTGATCGCCTGGATGCCGCGTGCGACCTGCCTGATGGGGGTGCCGACCTTTTACACCCG
>SKHK01000111.1 GCA_007117005.1 Paracoccaceae bacterium | reverse complement strand
CCGGCACGCGCGCCCCGGCGCCGGGCGCTGGTGGCGGTGGCGGCGGCGGTGGTGGCGGTGCGGACAGAGCGGCAGCCCCCGGCTCGCTGCCCCTGCGCGGCGACAACCGTCTGGCCCGTGTGCGCCAACTGAAGGAGGCCGGCAGTTGGGCGGCCTGTCTGGCGGCCTCGGCCAATCCCCGTTCGCTGGAGGTGCTGTATGAACGGTCCTGGTGCGCCTACAGCATGGACCGCGCGGGCGAGGCGCTGGCCGGGTTCAGTGCCGTGGCGGAATCCGGTGGCGCTCTGGGCGGCGATGTCCGGCGTGACAGCCGGTTCGGTATGATGCTGAGCTATGTGACGCTGAACATGGTCGAGGATGCCGCGCGCCTGGCCGCCAATACCGAACTGACGCGCACCCAGCGGGTCGAGGTCGAATCGATGATCCTCGACCAGCGGGCGGTGCGCGCGTTCCAGCAGCGGGACTATGCGCAATCGGTGTCGTATCTCGATGCGCTGGAACGTCTGAACGGCTCGTTGCGGCGCGATCTGGGGATGCTGCGCGGCTATGCCTACATGAACCTGCGTCAGGTCGAGCGCGCGCATGAGGAATTCACCCGGCTGCATGGCGAACTGGCCACGGACGAGACGCGCTCGGCGCTGGAGGCCACGCGCAACATGATGCGTGTCGATGGCTAGCGCCATATGCGCCTCCCCTGCCGTCCCTTGCGGTCGCGACGGGGCTATGGGGTCGGCGATACGGGCCGCCCTGCGTTGGCAGGCCTGACTGGCAAGCACGCTGAGCGCTTGCTCTCCGGCCTGCGGGCAAGGGGGCTGGTCGCGGGACGGGGGGCAAGGTATCAACGCACCGGTGTGGCGTTCGGAGTAGGGTATGGCAGAGGTCGTTCTGCACCTCGGTGCGCATGGCACCGATGAAGGGCTGATCGCCCGTTGGCTTTCGCTGAATGTCGGCGCTTTGCGGATGCAGGGCGTGCAGCCGCTGTCTGCGTCACAGATGCTGCTGGCACTGACCGACATGCTGGGCGAGCCCGCTTCCCGCGATCCGTCGGGCCATGGTTCGGCCCCGGGCGGCGGACCCAGGCTTGTCGCCAGCGTGCCGGCGCTTCTGGGTCCCGTGCAGGAGGTCCTTTCGCCGGAAGGGTTCTATCAGCGCGGGATCGGGCGCCGGATCGAACGGTTCGGGGCGATGTTGCCCCATGATACCGGCGTGACGCTGTGTCTGGCTGTGGGCAGCGCGCAGCGGGTGCTGCCGGCCCTGCTGTCGCCGGGCGAGGGGGGCGGCGCGGCATGGCCCGAGGCTCGCGCCGTCCTGCCCGATCACGCAACCCTGCCCTGGGCCGATCTGGTCACACGCCTGCACGCCCAGGCTCCCGGCGCCCGGCTGGTCGTCTGGCGGCACGAGGATCTGCCGCGCGTCTGGCCGCAGGTGCTGGGCCATCTGACCGGGGACGCAGAGAACATCCCGGTCGACGGGGCAGGCGAATTCACCATGCTGGGCCTGTCGGCAGAGGCCCGTACCCGGCTTCGGCGCTACCTGGCCGCGAAACCGCCCCCCTCGCTGCGGTTGATGCAGCGTGTCGTCGATGCCTTTGGGGCCAGCTATGGCCTGACAGAGGCCGGCCCGCCCCCACTGCTGCAACACCTGCCAGAGGCGCTGCAGGCGCGCCTGATCGCGCTGGATGACGGCTATGCGGAAGAGGTCTCGCGTCTGGCGGCGCTGGAGGGTGTCACCCTGCTTGGCTGACTGGCGGCGACGGCGCTTTGTCCCGCCTCCCCGCATCGTGCCGAAGGTGGCGCCGGAGGCGGCGCTGCACGCCTCATGCTTTACGCGTGCAGCGCCGCCCAGCGTTCTATCAGCCCCTGCTGCAAGGCACGGGCGCGGCGCGCCCAGCCGGGCGCATCGGCCGGCCGCTCTGCCTGGTCGGCTGGAATGGCCGCGCGCCGGGCCAGATCGGCGCTGAAGATGGCAAAGGCGATCTCGCGCCCGCCGGGGATGCGCGCATAGCCGCCCAGACCGCTGACGAAATTCAGCGTGCCGGTCTTGGCGTTCACCTGCACCGGGTGGCCCGGCAGTTCGGCCCCCTGGGTGTCGCGCATCACATGCCTGCGCAGCAGGGGCGGCAGCACACCCTGGCGATGCGCGCTTTGCAGGAAAGCCGCCATGCCCTGCGCCGTCACCCGTGCGGTGTCGTTGAGCCCGGAATGATCGTCAAAGCGCAGGTCCTGCACCCCGTGACGGCTGCGCACCCAGGCACTCATCCTTTGTCCTGATGCCGCCAGTGTCCCCACCCCGGCCCCGCCCGCCTGGCGTGTGGCGGCCAGCCCGCCGATTTCAGCCGTGATATTGGTGGAAAAGCGCAGCATGTCGCGCATCATCCGATCCAGCGGGGGCGACATGTGGCTGGCCAGAACGCGTCCGGTTTGCGCCCGGCTGGCGGCCTGCGGCGGCGGGACCGTGCATCCCCGCGCGGCCAGAAGTGCGCGCAACACGTCGCCGGCATAGACCCCCGGCCGCCGCACCGGCAACCAGCGCGAGCCGCCCTGTCCCAGCGCCCCGGCGGCGACCGACCACATCTCTCGCCCGCCGGTTTCGCGGTAGGTATAGACCGGCGTGCTGCCCTGATGCGCTTCGATCCCGATGACGCTTACCGGCGGCACCTCATGGGCCGAGCGCGCGTCCAGCGACAGGCGCATCGCCCCGCCTTCGGGCCGCCAGACGAAATGCACGCGGTTGAAATTCAGGTTCAGCCCCGAAAGGGCGGGGTTGTAGCCGGCCTGCACCGGCATGTTGCCCGCGATCTCGCGCATGTGGGGCAGGGCGGTGTCATCGGTCAGAAAGCGCCCGGTGACCCGGCGCAGCCCGCCGGTGACCAGCGCCTGGGCCAACTCCGCCAGATCGGCGGTCTGCAGCACCGGGTCGCCGCCGCCCTGCAGGATCAGGTCGCCCTGCAGCACGCCTTCCGACACAGTGCCGCTGGCCAGAACCTGCGTGGCAAAGCGGTGCGATGCGCCAAGATGGTCGATGGCATAAAGTGCCGTCGCGGCCTTTGCGACGCTGGCCGGCGGCATGGCGGTGCCGGCGTTCATCGCCTCGATCACCGAGCCGTCGCGCAGGTCAAGCGCGACAAAGGCCGTGGTGCCCCCCAGACGCGCGCGGGCGAGCAGGGCATCTAGCGGCTGTGCGGTCAGCGTGGTGCCGCCGCGCCCATCGAGGCGGGCGATGCGCGGTTGCGGGAAAAGCGACCGTTCCGGCGCCCGGGCCTGCAGCGGCGAAAGGCTTGATGCGATGCCAACACCCAGCCCGGCGGTCAGCCCGCCCAGAATCTGGCGCCGGGTCTGGTGGCGGGTCTGGTGGCGATCAGGTCGCTTGCCATCGCGCTGCATGCCGGTTCCGCTCCGTTCCTTTGCCGGGCGCGCAGCGGGCTTGTGTGCCCGGTGCGCTGTCGGTTCGTGTCACTTGCCCGCCCCCCGTTCTGGACGCTTGATCGGCAGGGGGCAGGGCGAGAATCAGGCCATAATAGGTTAATTTCCGGCGGCTATGCCAGAATTTCGGCCACGCAGCCGGGTCGAGCTTTCGGCGCGCATCGGCATGTCCAGCCAGACCCAGCCCGGCGGCGCGCGCCCGGGCAGGCAGGCGGCCTTGCGCGCGGGCAGGCGCGCAGGGGCAAAGGCGCGCGCAGCAGGCGCGTTCAGCGCGGCAAGGCGCTGGCCCGGGCGGGCAAAGACGGCGACCGGCACGCGGGCCATGATCTGGCGCCATCGGTCCCAGCGGTGCAGGCTGGCCATGTTGTCCGCCCCCATCAGCCAGACGAAACGCACCCCTGGATAGAGCCGTTGCAGCGCCCGCAGCGTGTCGATGGTGGCACGGGTGCCGGTATGGGCCTCGATATCGGTGATATGGATGCGCGGATGGGGGATCAGCGCGCGGGCGGCAGCCAGCCGGGCGGGCAGCGGGGCGGGCGGATTGGGTTTCAGCGGGTTACCGGGGCTGACCATCAGCCAGAGCCGGTCCAGCCCCAGCCGCTTCAGCGCCTCGCGCGCCAGATGGGCGTGCCCGGCATGGGGCGGATCGAAGGAACCGCCCAGCAGCCCGACGGTCCGGCCGGGCGGGGCATGGGGCAGCGCCCAGCGGGGCAGGGGGCGATGATCATGGGGCAGGCGGGGCATGGTGAGGCAAAACCTTCGGCCGGACCGTGCGATCCTATCGCGCGCGGGGGCGGGGGGCCAGCGGCCATCGGCAAGCGTGACCTGACTGATCTACCGCGCGCGTCGGCGCCGTCCACCCTCGGCCCCGCTGCCGCCGGTGTTGTGGGTCACCTGCGGCAGGGTGACCACCTGCGCCAGTTCCGGGAAGGGGTCGCTGGCATGGGGCAGCGCCGAGGCCGCGACGAAATGTTCCTGAAAACGCGGCTCGATGGCGGTCTCGATCTTGTGGATGCGGGCGACTTCGGCCTCGATTCCGGCGCGGGCGTCGATATTGCAAAGCGCCAGCCGCGCGCCGGTTCCTGCGGCATTGCCCGCGCTCGTCACCGCGTCCAGCCGGCAATCCGGGATCATCCCCAGCACCATGGCGTGTTTCGCGCTGACATGGGCACCGAATGCCCCGGCCAGCACCACCCTGTCCACGCGGTCCACGCCCAACTCGTCCATCAAAAGCCGCGCGCCGGCGTAAAGCGCGGCCTTGGCCAACTGGATCGCGCGGATATCGCCCTGGGTGACACTGATCAGCGGGCCGCCCGTGGCGCGCGCGTCATGCAGCACATAGGCCTGCGTGCGCCCCTCGGCGATCAGCCGGTCACTGCCCAGCTGCGCCGCCGAGCCGATCAGCCCCGCCGCATCGACGATGCCCGCCATGCGCATTTCGGCCACCGCCTCGATGATGCCAGACCCGCAGATGCCCGTCACCCCGGCCGGGCCCGCGGCCTCGGCAAAGCCCGGCTCGTCGGACCAGATCGAACAACCGATGACGCGAAAGCGGGGTTCCTTTGTCACCGGGTCGATTTCCACTCGTTCGATGGCGCCCGGTGCGGCGCGCTGGCCAGAGGAAATCTGCGCCCCCTCGAAGGCCGGGCCGGTGGGCGAGGAACAGGCCAGCACCTTTTCGCGGTTGCCCAGCAGGATTTCGGCATTGGTGCCGACATCGACGATCAGCACCAGGTCATCGGATTCCTGCGGTGCCTGCGCCAGCGCCACGGCGGCGGCATCGGCGCCGACATGACCGGCGATGCAGGGCAGGATGTAGAGGCGCGCCTCGGCGTTCAGTGCGTCGATCCCGGCCTCGCGCGCCGGCAGTGCCAGGGCCGAGGACGTGGCCAGCGCAAAGGGCGCCTGGCCCAGTTCCACCGGGTCGATGCCCAGGAACAGGTGGTGCATGACCGGGTTGCAGACCAGCACCATCTCCATGATCAGGGCGGTGTCGATCCCGGCCTCGGCGGCCACCGACCAGGCCAGCGCGTTGATCGCGCTATGCACGGCACGGGTCATTTCGACATCGCCGCCGGGGTTCATCATGGCATAGCTGACGCGGCTCATCAGATCCTCGCCGAATCGGATCTGCGGGTTCATCACACCGCTGGCGGCCAGCACGCGGCCGTCGCTGAGGTCGGTCAGATGCGCGGCGATGGTGGTCGAGCCCAGATCGACCGCGAGGCCGTATAGCCCGCCATCGTGAAAACCCGGCCAGATGTCCAGCACCCGCGCCGGGCCGCCCTGATGGTCGCGGTAAATCGCCACGCTGACCGCCCAGCCGCCCTGCCGCAGCGCCGGCTGCAGCTTTCGCAGAACGGCCGGGGCGGCGGTCACGGCGTCAATCTGCCATTGCAGGCGCAACGCATCGGCAAGGCGTTCCAGATCGCCGGAGGGGTCATGCATGTCGGGCTGCGCGACCTCGACATAGTAAAGCCGGGTGGCGGGATTCATGGCCACCGGCCGGGCATCGGCATCCTTTCGGATGACCTGCCGGTGCAACTGGCTTTCGGGCGGCACATCGATGACGACATCGCCCATGATCCGCGCCTGACAGCCCAGCCGGCGGCCGTCGATCAGGCCGCGCTTGTCCTTGTAGCGCTGCTCGACGCTGTTCCAGGCGCTCAACGCCTCTGGCCGCGAGGTCACGCCGTGCTTGGCGAACTCCCCGAAACCGGGGGCGATCTGACATTTCGAACAGATACCGCGCCCGCCGCAGACCGAATCAAGATCGACGCCCAGTTGGCGGGCGGCGGTCAGCACCGGCGTGCCCAGGGCAAAGCGGCCGCGCCGGCCGGAGGGGGTGAACACCACGAGGGCCTGCGCGGTGTTGCCCGCCCCCGCCTGCGTCTCTGCGGTGTCCGTGGCCGATGTTGTGCCTTGCATCGGGGCCTCTGTCCTTTGCGGTTTTGCGCGGACTATAGCGCGGCAACGGACAGTCGGTGCGGCCTGAGCGACGTGAAGCGGCAGGATAGCGACGCCTGCACCCGCTTGCCCACGGCGCGCTCAGGCATAGGGGCCTGGCTGCCGCTCGCCCGTGGTGACAAGGGTCAAGGGAATGGCCGGCGCCTGCGGCACGGCTTCGACCATCAGGCGCGATTCCGCCATCAGGGCGATCATCACCTCGACATGGCGCGCGGGCCGCCAGGGTTCGCCCGCGGTGTCCAGCCGGCGCCTGCGTCGGGCCTCGATCGACTGTTCCAGTTCCAGCAGTGCCGCGACAGTCTGGGCGCCGGGCCGTGGCGCGGCCGGAAGGCGCAACACGCGGCGCAGGTCGGATTCGCGGCGATAGCTGGCCAGTCCGGCGCGCGCTGCCTGCAACAACAACCTCGGCCGGCGCTCCCGTTGCAAGACGTCAAGAATTGATAGGGCGGATTGGCGATGATGGCAGCTCATACCGCAAACTCCTGCGTAGAGGTCGGAAATGTTGATCCTCTGTCATACACAACTTATGCGGGTGTTGCGGATGAGCTTAACAACCGAACGCAGGTCTGGTTCAATATTAAACCTCTGCGCCGAAGAATTGTATTCCGCGCTGGTTAACAATCCGGTAACCAGTGCGGTCGAAAAGTTGAAAAATGAAAAGCCTTTATGCCCAGACCGTGGACTCAGGCGAAAGGGATCGCCCATTGAAGTCGATGAAAATCCGTATATGCGCTGATGGAGCGGGCCCGTGTTGTGCGCCTGACACGCTGCCTACCTGGGTGCCGTTGTCGGCACGTCATTATCTTGCCCATACCGAACAGGGCGTCTCGCTGCGGGAAATAGCTCGTGCCGAAGGCATGCATCCCTCGACAGTCATGCGGCAGGTGCGTCGATTTGAAAGTCGGCGTGATGATCCCTTGATTGATTCTGCTCTTTCAAGGCTTAAATCGGCTGTCTGCACATGCAATGTTTCGATTGGCGAAACAATTGATACAGCGACAAGCAAGAGGCCGCCACGCGGTGATCAGGTGGACGGCCGAACGCAGCAGGTGGTGGATGACGCGCGGCTCAAGGCCGAGGCGCGGCGCGTGTTGCGCCGACTGTGCGAGCCAGGCGCGGTAATGGCCGTGTCGGCGGATATGCCGAAGGCGGTGGTGTTGCGTGACGGGCCAGAGGGCGCGATGCGTCTGGCGGTGCTGGACAGCGCCTTGGCAGAAGTCTTTGCGCTGCGCGACTGGATCACCTGCCGAAAGGCGGGGCGGGTGGCGCAATATGAGATCACCCCGGCCGGAAGAGTGGTGCTGCGCGACCTGATCGCCGCCAGCCCGGCCGGCGAAGACGACGGGGATGCAGGCCCGGCCGGCGACAGGGCGGACCGCGACAGCGACGAGCGCGCGCGCCAGGGGCTGGGCGAGACGCCGGTCATGGCGCTGGCGCGACGGCGGGACCGCGATGGCGCGCCCTTCCTGTCGCCGGCGCTGGTCGTCGCGGCAGAGCGCCTGCGCGAGGATTTCGAGATTGCGCAGATTGGCCAGCGGGTGACGCAGGACTGGGAACGTTTCATGACCGGCAAGGCGGTCACCGGCAGCCCGGGTTCCGGCAGTGGCGGCGGCAGCGGCCACCGGGCGGCGCGCGAAAGGGTCGCGGCGGCGCTGCGCGAACTGGGCCCGGGGCTGGGCGACATGGCGCTGCGCTGCTGCTGTTATCTGGAAGGGCTGGAATCGGCCGAGCGGCGCCTTGGCTGGTCGGCGCGGTCAGGCAAGATCGTGCTGCGCATCGCCCTGATGCGGCTGGAACGCCACTATGCGGCGCTGGGCGATGCCGGCAAGATGATCGGCTGACGCCAGCCGGCGCCGCGCCCGGCCACCGGCCTCCCGCACCCGCATTACGCCGGCACCTGCTGCGCCAGCGCCGCCAGTCTGTCGGCCGCCGCGCCCGAGGTCACGGCCTCGCGCGCGCGCTCGACCCCGGCGCGCAGGTCCGGTGCGCGGTTGGCGATCATCAGCGCCGCCCCGGCATTCAGCAGCACCGCATCGCGATAGGCCGGCCGCCCGCCCCCGGACAGCACCGCCTTCAGCTCTGCCGCGTTCTGCCCGGCCTCGCCCCCCAACAGGTCGTCAAATGGGTACAGCGGCAGCCCGGCTTCTTCCGGGTGCAGGTCGAACTCGTGGACAGTCCCATCGGTTTCCAGCGCCGCCACCCGGCTGGGCGCTGCGATCGACAACTCATCCGTCCCGTCGCCGCCATGCACCACCCAGGCGCGCTCAGAGCCCAGGGCGCGCAGCACTTCGACCATGGGGCGGATCAGCGCGGGGGAAAATGCCCCTGAAAGCTGGCGCTTCACCCCGGCGGGGTTGGTCAGCGGACCCAGGATGTTGAAGATCGTCCGCGTGCCCAGTTCTGCGCGTACCGGCCCGACATGGCGCATCGCCGGGTGATGGACGGGCGCCATCATGAAGCCGATCCCCGCCTCGGCGATGGCACGCTCCACCTGTTCCGCCCCCGCCATCACGTCGATGCCCAGCGCGCCCAGCGCATCGGCCGCGCCGGATTTCGACGACAGGTTGCGGTTGCCGTGCTTGGCCACCGGCACGCCCGCGCCGGCCACCACAAAGGCCGCAGCAGTTGATATGTTCAGGGTGCCCTTTCCGTCGCCCCCGGTGCCGACCACATCCATCGCCCCCGCCGGCGCCCGCACCGCCACGCATCGCGCGCGCATCACCGCGGCGGCGGCGGCGTATTCGTCCACCGTCTCGCCCCGCGTGCGCAGCGTCATCAAAAAACCGCCGATCTGCGCGGGCGTGGCGTCGCCGGCAAAGAGGATGGAAAAGGCACGCTCGGCCTCGGCACGGGTCAGCGGGCGGTCGACGGCCTGGGCGATCAGGTCCTTCAGACTCATGCCGGCACCCGCAGCGTCTGCAGGAAATTGCGCAGCAGCGCATGGCCGTGCTGCGAGGCGATACTCTCGGGGTGGAACTGCACGCCTTCGATGGGTTTGTCGCGGTGGCGCAGGCCCATGATGGTGCCATCCTCCAGCCAGGCGGTCACCGCCAGGCAATCCGGCAGGCTGTCGCGCTCCACGACCAGCGAATGATAGCGCGTGGCCTCAAAGGGCGAGGGCAGGCCGGCAAAGACCCCCTCGCCCCGGTGATGCATCTGCCCCAGCTTGCCATGCACGATGTCACCCGCGCGCACCACCCGCCCGCCAAAGGCCTGCCCGATGCTTTGATGGCCGAGGCAGACGCCAAATAGCGGGATCCCAGCCTGCGCCGCGGCGCGGGTCAGGTCCAGGCAGATGCCTGCGCTGTCGGGGTCACAGGGGCCGGGGCTGAGTACGATGCCCGACGGGCGCATCGCCAGCGCCTCTTCCACGCCGAGCGCGTCATTGCGCCGGACCGTGACCTCGGCGCCCAGTTCGCCCAGGTAATGCACCAGGTTCCAGGTGAAACTGTCGTAGTTGTCGATCAGCAGCAACATCGCGGGCGCGCCTTTTCGCCGGTAGGATGCGCTTTCATGCCCGGCAGGTGCCGTGGCGGTCAAGGGGCGATGGGGGGCGATGGGGGTGAACGTTGGTCAGCAGCGCACGCCTGCGGGCCCGCGCGTAGTGTCCGGGCGGGCGCTTGACCTTTCAGGCAAAAGGCTGCCACTCTGGCGACGCGGCGTGGTGCGCGGCAATGCACCAGACGCGCCCGGTGGGCCGTGGCAGACCGGCGGCAAAGGTCCGGACAAGGCAGGGGTATCGGCGGCAATGGGGGCATTCGCGGGCGGTTTCATCAAGGGGCTGTTGGTGGGGCTGGGGGCCTTTGCGCTGGGTTTTACAGTGCTCAGCGTGGTGCTGCCACCGGCGCCAGAGGCCGACGATCCACGCGTCACTACGCCCGCGACAGAGCCAGGGACACCGTCTGCCGAGGCCGATGCACCGGGTCCGAGTGACAGCGCGCCCGCGCTGCCCTCGCTGGTCACGCCCGATACGCCGGGCGCACAGGCGCCCGCAACAGCGGCAGAGCCGGACAGCCCCGATGCGCCCCAGACGCCGGCCAGCCCCGATGTGCCGGGTGATGGCGCCGCGGCGGATGCCGACCTGGCCGCGGACCACCAGCCGGCCGATACAGAGACCCGACCCGCCCCGGCGGTGCCTGAACTGCCCGCCTTGCCCGGGGCAGAGCCCGCCGATGCCCCCACCGGCCTGCAGGACCAGCCGGCGGATCCTGCCGCTCCCGCCATGGCCGACCTTGCTCCGACACAGATAACCCCGCCCGAACGCGCGGCGGATGCCCTGCCGCGCATTGCCGAGGTGCCGGCCATGCCCGAGCCGCCGGCCGAACCCCTGCCCGGGCCGGACGCGGCACCCAGCGAGGAACCGGCGGCGGCCGAGGCCGATGAGCAGGCCCCTGTGCCCTCCGATCCCGCGCCGGAAGAGCCGGCGATCACCCCCGTTGAACCGGATGGCGATACGCCCGATACCCCGGTGCCGTCCGCGCAGATCGTCAGGCCCGCGCCGGGACTGCCGCAGGCGGTCGAGGGCGTGGTCACCGGCCGTCTGCCGCGCGTCGGCGCTGCCGAAGACAACACCGGGCCGGCCGCACCCGCCGTTGACGACCCCACGGCACTGCCTATCCCGGAGGAACCGGAGGCCGAGGTCGAAGCCGGGACCGACCAGCCCGCTCATCGCCGCTTCGCCGCCGCTTTCGAGGTCGATCCTGCACGGCCCCATCTGGCCATCATCCTGCTTGATACCGCCCCCACGCCCGAAACCGAGGCGGCGCTGCTGGCGCTTGATTTCCCCCTCGCCATTGCCATCGACCCGGCCGACCCGGACGCCACCCGGCGCGCTACGGCCTATCGTGACGCAGGCCATGAGGTGCTGATCTTCGCCACCGGCCTGCCGACGCGGGCGACGGCGGCTGACATCGAGGTCACCTTCACCGACTGGTCCGCAACCCTGCCCCAGGCCGCCGCGCTGCTGGACCCGGCCAATGGTGGCATGCGCGCCAATGCCGCTTTGGCGCGGGTGGCGGCGCCGGCGCTGGCCGATCGCGGGCTGGGGCTGTTTCTGGCCAGCGGTGGGCTGGGGGGCGCGCGGCAGGCTGCGCGGGCGGCCGGTGTGGTGACCGGCGAGGTGTTCCGCGATATCGACGAGGGGCTCGAGGCCCGACACACCATCCGGCGCTACCTCGACCGCGCTGTCTTCGAGGCGCAGCGGCAGGGCAGCGTCATTGTCATTGGGCGCGCCGACCATGCCGAGACGCTGGAAGCCCTTGCGCTGTGGCGCAGCGAGGGGCGCGCGGGCGAAGTCACCTATGGCCCGGCCGCGGTACTGCTGACACTGGATTGATCTGGGGCGCGTCTTGCCTGTGGCGCGTGGCTGCAGCCGGGGCGCGCGGTGTCACCGCCACCAATGCGCGCGGCTGGCCATGGCGCCCTGCAGCCGCGCCAGTAGCCGCAGCCCGGGGCCGGCGCGCAGGCGCCCGCGCGCGGCGTCGCCTTCCCCCTGCCGGGCCAGCCGTTCGACGATCAGTTCCGGCGGGCATGGGGTGCCGGTCAGCGGGTCAAGATAGCGTGGATAGGCGATAAGCGCGGCATGGACCAACCGTTCCAGCGTCACAGGCCCTGCGCCTGCCGCCAGGGCCTGCCGCCGTTTCGGCACCGGCGCCAGATCCCGGGTCAGGCCCCAGCCGGCATAGAAGGGCATGCCCAGGCAGGTGACAGGCTTGCCCCTGAGCAGCGCCTCGAATCCCAGGCCCGATGTGATTGTCCAGACTTCGTCCACATGTTGAAAAACTGTATGTGCATCGGTGTCGGTCAGGATCAGGTCAGCGATGGTATCAGCCTTAAGAACGGCGCCGGCGCGCAAACCGGCCTCAACATCCGGATGCGGCTTGAACAGGATCACCGCGTCAGGGCAGTTATCACGAACACTCTGCAATAAGCTGAAATTACTACGCTCTATCCCGGCACCGTAGCGGATCGAGGCATCATCCTCGACCTGACCCGGCACCAGGATCACCGGCGCGCCGGGGTGGGTCTCGCGCAGTTTCTTGATGCGGTCAGTCAGCTTGCCAGCATTCTGCCCGATGTTGTATTTTGTTAAACCAGCATTGCAGATGGTTTGGATCAGCGCGGCCGCGCGTGCGGTGCCATCGGGAGGCAAGGGGGTGGCGATCAGCCGTTCCAGGCGGCTGTCGCGGCGAGGGTCGTAATAGATGCCCAGATCATCCACCACCAGGCTGACCGGCGGTGTCAACGCGGCCCCCAGCCCGCGCGAGCGAAGGAACCCGTCCTCGACCCGCAGCCCGGCAAAGCTGTCCGGCACCGCGCTGGCCCAGCCCGTCAGGTGCCGCCCCGTGGCCGCGGCCCGCGCCGCGGCGCGCGCAGGGTCGGCGGCGAAAAGGACGGGTTTCTCGCGCCCGAAAAAGGCCTGCAGATGGCCGCGCTTCCACAGCCGCATCCCGCAGGCGACATGACCCTGGCGGTCCCGCCGGAAGGCGCGCAGGCGGGCCTCCATCTGGTCGATCACCTGTTCCAGCGGGCACAGCCGGTCGCGCAGCGGGTCATACCAGAGCGGGTAAAGCAGCATCGCCGCGGCGAAGAGTTGCGCGCGGGTCAGGCGGCGGTTGCGGCGGGGCAGGGGGTTGCGATCCGCGCTGAGCCCCCAGCCGGCATAAAAGGGCAGGCCGAAGACATGCGGGCGATGCCCGGCCAGAATGGCGTCGAACCCCATCTGCGAAGAGACGGTATAGACCGCCACCGCGCCTTGCAGCAGCGCGCGGGGGGGCAGGGGGCGGCTGTCGATACTGACCCGGTCATGGGGTATGGCGGCGCTGAAATAGCCTCCGCGCCCGCGGCGCCCGCGATGCGGGGCCATCGCCTCGGGGTGGGTCCGCAGGATGACACGCGCGCCGGGGTTTTCGTCCAGCGCGGCGGTCAGCATCTCGTCGAACAGCCCGTCCGGCAGCGGACCGCCGACCCCGCCATGCCGGACCGAGGCATCGCCGCGCACCTGATCGATGACCAGCACATATCCCGGTGCGGGCGGCTCAAGCGCGGGGTCATGGGCATTGTATTTCGACAGATCGATCGTCGCCATCCGCGCCATGCACAGCCGCGCGCGGTCCAGCAGCGGCGTGTTGTCAAGCGGGTGAGTGGCCAGCAGATGCTCCAGCGCCGAGGGCTGGCTGGGGTCGTAATGGGCGCCCTGGCGGTCCACGAGCAGGCCCATCGGCGCCTCGCCGCCCAGGCGGGCGGGGTGGATGGAGCGGATGAAGGCGTCCTCGATGCGCCACAGCGCCGCCCCGCTGCGGGCGGCCACCCCTTCGGCCCTGCTGGCGCGGGGGCCGTGGCCCCAGGCGGCTACCGCGTCATCCGGACCGGGCCAGCCCAGCCGCAACGGATGGCCGGCCAGCGCCAGGATGCGGCGGATGCGCCGGGCCTGCGCCGAGGGGCCCAGAAACCCGCCGCTATACGCATGAAGCCTCATTGCCACCCCGTGTTCCGCCCGTGCGTTCTGCCGGCGCCGGGACATCGGGCGGGGGTGCGTGCCGGCCGGCCCCGTGCATGGGCTGTCGTCAGTCGCTGTCCGTGATGGCCACGGCGCTGCCAGTGGCGCTGAGCGTGCCGGTCAGGGTTGAAATCAGCCGGTTCCACTGCACGGACGAGGCCTCGGTCACATAGACCGTGTCGCCGTCGCGGATCAGGAAATCACGGGCCAGGAACATGCCGTTGGGGGCGGTCAGGTCCAGCACATAGACGACGCGCTGATCGCCTACCAGCGTGGGCTGGCCCAGCACCGCGCGGGCCACGGCCTCTGGCTCGTTGCGGAAGATGAAGACGCCGGTGGGGTCGGCGCGCGTGGGGTCCAGGCCGCCGACCTGGGCCAGCGCCTCGATCGTGGAGATGCGCGGGTTGTCGAACTGGATCACGGATTGCGCGCCGGTCGCGCCCAGAACGGTAAAGCGGCGCCGGTCTTCCTGTATCAGCACCCGGTCGCCGCCGCGCAGGGCGATGTCCAGCTCCGGGTGGCGGAACAGGTCTTCCAGCCAGACCCGGTCGGTATGGGCACCGCGGGTCACGGTGACCTGCGCGACATTCGGCGCGATGCTGACGCCACCCGCCCGCGCGATCATCGCGGTCAGCGACCGCGTGGGCCGCTCGATCGGGTAGACCCCCTGCGCGCCCAGCGCACCGACCAGCGACACCGAGGCGCCATCGCCCCCGGTGCGACTGACGTAAAGCTGCGGGTCCGGGGTCTGTTCGTCCAATTGGCGGGCGATGGTGGCGCGCAGCCCCTCTGGCGTCTGGCCGGCGGCCCGGATGCGCCCGGCGAAGGGTACGAAAATGAAGCCCTGTTCATCGACCTGGATCTGTTCCAGGCTGGCGCCGGCGGTCTCGGTCGTGGTCAGCAGGCCCTCGGGGACGTTTTCGAAGACGGTCACGGTGATCTCGTCGCCCACGCGGATTGTATCGCCGCCCAGCAGGCGCGCGCGGACCAGCGCATCGGAAAAGCCCAGCGTCAGCGGCACATTCGCCGCCCTGGTCACCCGGTCGCCGACCGCCACGATATACGCGTTCCCCTCGCGCTGGACCGAGCCCGCGAAGATTTCGTTCATGGTGGGGCCGGGGCGGGGGATGGTGCAGGCGCCCACGCCTGCGGCAACAACGACAAGCGCCAGCAGGCTGGCGCTGCGATACCGGATTGCAAACACTGCTCAGGCTCCTTCCGGGTTGCCTCTGTTTTTTGATCCGGTCTGCGCCGGATTTTCATTTTTCCGCACTGTAGCCTGAAAAAGCGAATTTTCCAAGCCGGTTGTGCGCCAAGGCTATCACTTATTCAATTTACGATGCGCAACTGTTGCCGCGGCGCCGCGGTGCCGGCAATCAGCGCTGAATAGGGCCCTTCCTCCAGCAGCATCAGATCGACCACCTGGCGCAGCAGCTGGCGTCGCCCCGCGGCCGAATAGAAGCCGCCCGGCAGTTGCGAGGTCTCCAGCAGGAAGCGGCGATAATCCCGATAGGCCTTTCGGTCCGGCCGGGTGGGCGCGGCGAAGAACGCCTCCAGCGGCTGGGTTGAGACGAATTCGGGCTTGTCATAGACCGCCTTGCCGAAGACCTTCAGCGGCATGCCGCGCCACAGCACTTGCTGGGCGGCGGTGGAATTCACCGTCACCGCAGAGCGCGCATCGTTGAGCAGCCCCGCCAGCTTGCCGCCGCGCACGAAATGCACGCGCTCGGCGATGCCCGCGCGGGCAGCGAGGCGCTGTATATCCTCTTTCAGCCTGGTGCGGCCGTCCTCCAGCGGGTGGGCCTTGAACACCAGATGGTGGTGGCGGGGCGCGCCTTTTGCAAAGCCCTCGATACAGACGGCCAGGAATTCCGTCATGGTGCGAAACGGGCTGTGCATCTGGAAGCTGCTGTCATGTTCCAGCTGCAGCAGTGCCAGGTGATAGGGAAAGCCCCCGGTGCGGATGCGCCAGGTCGCCAGGCGCCGTTCCAGCGCGTGCATCGGCATCGACAGCAGCCGGCGCAGATACAGACGGAACTCCTGACCCACGCCCAGCGCGCGATGCGGCCGGAACCCCCGGTAGCGGTGGTTCGCAAAGAGCACCCAGGCATGATAGGCTGCGCCGTAAAATATATGCTGGCGCATGTCGCCCCAATGCGCGGGGGCGTCGATATCGTCCGGGTCACAGCGTTCCAGCGCGCGGCGCATGGCGTCGATGCTCAAGTCCATCAGGCGCGAATTGCCGTTCGATCCGTCGCGCTCATAAGTCACCCACCAGGGCCGCAGATAGCCCTCTTCGAAGACATGGATGCGGATGCCGCGGGCGCGGGCCTGGGCCACGGCCTCGGCATGGATGAAGCGGGTGTCGCCGTAAAGCGCCAGATCGGTGATCTGCAGGCGGTCCAGCAGGTCGGTCAGAAAGGCGGGCCAGGTATCATGGCTGTCGGTGAAGGGGATGTAGCCCGGATGCGGCCAGAAGGCCTGATCGCCGCGGTTGAACCCCACCCGCGACACTGTTGCCCCGGCGCTGCGCAACAGCGCGCCCAGTTGCGCGAAAAAAGGCCCGTGCGGACCCTGAAGAAGCAGGAAATGCCGCCCCTCGCCGGTAACCTTTGCCATCCTGTCGTCCCTCTGCCCGGGCCGCGCGGGGTCTGACGCCCCTTTTCTTGCCGCTCTGACAATGTCAGATAGATGATGCAGAATAAAGGCAGATTGCGGCCGAAATGCGGCCCGGCCGGCGCTGCGGCCGGCACGGGGGCTGGCACAGGGGCCGCAAGGACAGGAGCGGGCAGCATGTTCACGGGCATCATCACCGATATCGGGCGCATCGCGGCGCTGGAGCCGCGCGGCGACACACGCGTGCGCATCGCCACCGGTTATGACACGGGCGGCATCGATATCGGCGCGTCGATCGCCTGCGACGGTGTGTGCCTGACGGTGGTGGCGCTGGGCGATGACTGGTTCGAGGTCGATGCCTCGGCCGAGACGTTGTCGAAGACCAATCTGGGCGGCTGGGCGCCGGGGCGGCGGATCAATCTGGAGCGCGCGCTGAAGGTGGGGGACGAACTGGGCGGGCATATCGTGTCCGGCCATGTCGACGGGCTGGCCGAGGTGGTGGCGCGCCATGACGAGGGCGACAGCACGCGGCTGCGGTTTCGCGCGCCCGATACGCTCGCCGGGTTCATCGCGCCGAAGGGGTCGGTGGCGCTGAACGGCACCTCGCTGACTGTGAACGAGGTGGAAGGCGCGGAATTCGGCGTGAACCTGATCGCCCATACCAAGGCGGTCACGACCTGGGGTGATGTCGCGCTGGGCGATGCCATCAATCTGGAGATCGACACCCTGGCCCGTTACGTGGCCCGCCTGCGCGACTGGGCCGGCGCGGATTGACGTTGCCGCGGCCAGCGCCTATCTGGGCGGCGCGCGGATGGCTGGACGGCCGCGGGCCGCAAGGTTCGAGGAAAGTCCGGACTCCATGAGATGACGGTGCCGGGTAACGCCCGGCGGGGGCAACCCCAGGGAAAGCGCCACAGAGAAGAGACCGCCACCCGCCCGGCAACGGGCGGCGGCAAGGCTGAAACGGTGGGGTAAGAGCCCACCGCGGGACGGGTAACCGGACCGGCATGGCAAGCCCCACCGGGAGCAATGCCGAATAGGGGCCCCGCGCGGGCAGGTCGGGGCCCGGATGGGCGCGCGATACCGCCGCAGGGACATCTCAGCCCGGGGGCCCGGGTTGGCAGCCAGACCCTGTCGGCAACGGCAGGGCCAGATGAATGGTCGTCGCGGTACCGCTTTCGGGCGGGACCGAACAGAATCCGGCTTACAGGCCATCCGCGCCCCAATTCTGCCCAAACTATCCGCTAGGCCATCTGTCGTGATGGACTGCGCGGTGACGGTCGTGCCGCTTTTTCGGCGGGGGCGACCGCATGCGGTGCGTTGGCGGTGGCCCCTTTGGGCCGCCACTTTTTCTTGTAGGGGGTTTCATGGTCAGGGACATACCCAGGACCATACAAGGCGCGCAGGCACGCCACTCTGTCAGGACCGGCCCCGGGGGGGTGAGCGGCAGGTCGGCGTCCGGGCGGCCGCGGCTGCTTGGCGGGCAGGCGGAAGGGCTGGCGCGCAGCCTGCGGCGGCGCCCCGCGCATCCGGCGCTCTTTGCGGCGTTGCTGCGCAGTCTCGATGCGCTGCTGCTGATCGGCGCGGCGCTCATGTTCATGCGTCTGGGGGCGCATGGGGTGGTGGCGGATGGTCAGAGCACGGCGCTGGTGCTGCTTGGCGGGGTCGTGTTCACCTCTGCCCTGCTGGGCGTGCTGGGGGCCTATCGGTTTCGTCGCATGCGATCGCTTTTCGCCAGTATCGCCATTCTGGCCCTGGCGCTGCCGGTGGGCTTTGCGATGGCGGCTTTGCTGCTGATCTGGACTTCGCATCCACCGGCGCTGGTGGCAGTGTGGCTGACATCATGGTGGGGCGGCACGGCGGCGGTCATGGTCATTGCGCGGGTGGCTGTCGTGGCGCGTATCCGGCACCTGATGCGCAGTGGCGCGCTGGAGCATCGGATCGTCCTTTTGGGCGGCGGGGCGCCGATGGTGCCGGTGATCAAGGAAATCGACCGCCAGAAAAAAGCCGGGCGCCGGTTGTGCGGTTTCTTCGACGAGCGGTGGTCGGACCGTTCGCCCTCGCTGGTGCAGGGCTATCACAAGCTAGGCGATCTGGACGATCTGATTGAATTCGGCCGCATCGCCCATATCGACACCGTGCTCCTTGTGCTGGGGGATGCATCCAAGCCGCGCCTGATGGAGCTGGCCGGCCGGCTGAGCGTGCTGCCTGTGGATGTGCGCATGGTTTGCGACACGCCGCCGGAATGGGCCGGCGCGGGCCGCGTGGGGCGGCTGGGCCGCCTGCGCACGGTGCTGTTGCAGAAGCGGCCGATCAATGACTGGCAGGCTTTTCAGAAACGCAGCTTCGACCTGGTCTTCGCCAGCCTGGCGCTGGTGCTTCTGGCGCCGGTTATGGCCGCCGTCGCACTGGCCGTACGCCTGGAATCGCCCGGTCCGATCCTGTTTCGCCAGAAGCGGCATGGCTATAACAACAAGCCGATCTGGGTCTGGAAATTCCGGTCGATGTATCTTGATCAGTGTGATGCCAGCGCGGTCCGGGCGGTGCGGCAGAATGACAGCCGGGTCACGCGCGTGGGGCGTATCATACGTCGCACGTCCCTTGACGAGTTGCCGCAACTCTTCAACGTGCTGGGTGGCGAGATGTCCATGGTGGGGCCGCGCCCGCATGCCACGGCGGCCCGCACCGGGGATATCGTCTATGATAGGATCGCCGGTTCCTATGCATCGCGTCACCGGGTCAAGCCGGGCATCACCGGCTGGGCGCAGATCAACGGCTGGCGCGGCGAGTTGAACACGTCGGAAAAGATCAGAACGCGCGTGGATCATGACCTCTATTACATCGAACACTGGTCGCTCTGGTTGGACCTGATGATCCTGCTGCGCACGCCGGCCAGCCTGCTGCGGGCAAAGGGGGCCTATTGAGGGGACCTGTTCAGGCGGAACGGCGGGTCGGGCATTTCCTGAGGTCACGGCCCGCGCCGTCGGCTGCAAAGCCTGGCCATTGCGGGTTGACACCGGGGCAGCGAGGGATAAAAGGCAGCCCAGATGAATTTGGCGGGCGCCGGACAGGCGGGTGATTCCCGTATTCCGACCACGGCCCGGGCAGGAGAGACAACATGGCGAAGCCGACGACCATCAAGATCCGCCTGAATTCGACGGCGGGCACCGGGCATTTCTACGTGACCAAGAAGAACGCCCGCACGATGACCGAGAAGATGAGCATCCGCAAGTTCGACCCGGTCGCGCGCAAGCATGTCGAATACAAGGAAGGCAAGATCAAGTGATCCTGCCGCCCCCGCCGAACCGGCGGGGTTGAGGAAACCTTCCTCTTGAATGAGAAAAGCCGCGCTCGTCTGCGCGGCTTTCTTTGTCATGGTTGCCAGTATCCGGCAGAGCTTGTCGCGCTTGTCGCGTTTGTCCGGTTGCGCGGATGCCGCGCGGGGGGGCGCGCGACATCCGGGGCCGGCAAGCGACCCTTCCACCGCCTCAGTCAGGCAGCAGAACCCTGTCGATGACATGGATCAGACCGTTCGAGGCCTCGATGTCGGTCGCGGTCACCGTGGCGGAGCGGTTGATCTTTACCCCATGGGTGCCGTCGACGCTGATGAACTGATCGTTCACCATGGCGATACGGCCGCGCTGTCCGACAATCATGTCGGCCCGGATGATCCCCGGCACGACATGATAGGTCAGCACATTGACCAGTGCATCGCGGTTTTCCGGGCGCAGCAGGTTCTCGACGGTGCCGTGGGGCAGCCTGGCGAATGCGTCATTGGTCGGCGCGAACACCGTAAAGGGCCCCGGCCCCTTCAGCGTATCGACCAGCCCCGCGGCCTGGACGGCGGCAACCAGGGTCGAAAAATCCTCGTTGCCGGCGGCGATATCCACAATGTCCGGGCCGTGGCGGCGGTGGCGAGAAGACGCCAGCACGACAGAGGGCAGGGCGGTTGCGGTAGCCGTGGCGCCGAGAGCGGCAAGCATGGTCCTGCGGTTAAACATGGAAACCTCCTTTGAAAGCGAAGACGAAAGCGGGCCCGGCGCGATGGCGCCGGACCCCTGATGGCATTGTGCCGATCAGTCGGGCATGATCACCGCGTCGATGACATGGATCACGCCGTTGGTCGCTTCGATGTCGGCCATCGTCACGGTGGCGCCGTCAACCAGCACCGTGTCGCGCACGGTAAAAGTGACCGACTGGCCATTGACCGTTTCGGCCATCATGCCGTCGGCCAGATCGGTGGACATGACCGCGCCGGGCACGACGTGATAGGTCAGGATGCCGGTCAGCGCGTCGATATCCTCCAGCAGCGCCTCGACCGTGCCTTCGGGCAGGGCGGCGAACGCGTCATCGGTGGGCGCGAAGACCGTGAACGGCCCCTCGCCCGAAAGGGTTTCTGCCAGGCCGGCCGCCTGCACCGCCGCGACGAGCGTGGTGAAGTCATCCGAGCCCGCGGCGATTTCCACGATGTTCTGGCCGTGGTTGTGCGCCAGCGCCGGGACCGCGGTCAGAGCAAGGAAGCTGGTGGCAACAAGGGTCTTGCGGATCATGATGGTCTCCCATTCGTTTTTGACGGCCCGCCTTGCTGACGGACAACGTGGGGGATACGCGCCATTTCTGTCTTGGATGCATGAATGGCGCCGCTAAAGTTTTCGCCAGCCACCCTTGCTGCCAGGCGGCGCCGCGCTAAGCAGGGCAGCCCGCTTGCGTCCAGTCACAGATTTGTGCGTGATGATGTCGCTGCGGTGATGTACCGACGGGAACAGCGCTGGCATTTTCCCGCCTTGCTGCGCCTCGGTGTCCGCTCTGTGTTCAGGGTCGCAGGGGCGCGCGCGCCCGGGAATGCTCACGTCTGTGTGACACTTGGCGGAGATGGTGAAACTCATGGTCGATGACATCGTATAAGGAACAGATAGTCACGGGAGAACAGCATGCGCCGCACCAAGCCCACCGATCCGACCTGGTCCGACGTTCTGCAACAGCGCCGCGAAGCATCCGGCAGGATGCACCGCCGCGCCATGCTCGCCGGCGCCGGGGCCATGGCAGCCGGTCTTGGCCTTGCCCGCCCCGCGCCGCTTATGGCGCGCAGCCTGCCCAACGGCGCGCGCCCCAGTGCGTTTTCCACCAGCGAAGACCCCAACAGCTGGGAAGAGATCACCACATACAACAATTTCTACGAATTCGGCCTGGACAAGTCCGACCCCGCCCGTAACGCCCACCGCATGACCATAGACCCCTGGGCGGTGGTGATCGACGGGCTGGTTGATCGTCCCGGCACCTATGATCTGGCCGATATCCTGCACGGTCAGCAGCTGGAGGAACGCATCTACCGCTTCCGCTGTGTCGAAGGCTGGTCGCGCATCGTGCCCTGGATCGGGTTCGAACTTGCGGGCCTTCTGAACCGGATCGGCGTGCAGCCCTCTGCGCGTTATGTCGCCTTCGAAACCCTGTTGCGGCCCGAAGAGATGCCGGGCGTCAATCGCCGGGTCATCGACTGGCCGTATCGCGAGGGGCTGCGCCTGGACGAGGCGATGCACCCGCTGACCATCATGGCCACCGGTATCCTGGACCAGGACCTGCCCAACCAGAACGGCGCGCCGCTGCGGCTGGTGGTGCCCTGGAAATACGGGTTCAAGTCGATCAAGTCGATCGTGCGCATCACCCTGACCGAGGATCAGCCCCACGCGACCTGGGAGGCCACCCAGCCCCGCGAATACGGCTTCTACGCCAATGTGAACCCGGATGTGGACCACCCCCGCTGGAGCCAGGCCACCGAGCGGCGCATTGGCGACGGCCTGTTCGCGCGGCGCCGCCCGACGTTGATGTTCAACGGCTATGGCGAGGAAGTGGCGGATCTTTACGCCGGCATGGACCTGCGGCGGCATTTCTGATGCCCGCAGTGTCGGTGACCGCCGCCCTGAACCGCGGCCTGCGGCGCGTGCCGACAGGGCTGATCTGGTTGCTGGGATGCGTGCCTGCGGTCTGGCTGACCTGGCTTCTCTTCACCGGCGGGTTGGGCGTGGACCCGGTCGCCGTCTACGAGCGCGAGCTGGGCCTCATCGCGCTGCAATTCCTTCTGGCCAGCCTGTGCATCACGCCGATCCTGCGCTGGAGCGGGGTGAACCTGATCCGGTTCCGGCGCGCGCTGGGGGTGCTGGGCTTCGGCTATACGGCGCTGCATCTGCTGGTCTGGGTGGTGCTGGACAAGCAGTTCCTTTGGGCAGAGATGGGACGCGACATCATCCGGCGCCCGTTCATAACGGTGGGGATGCTGGCCTTCCTGCTGCTGATTCCCCTTGCCCTGACCTCTACCGACCGTGCCCTGCGTCACCTGGGCGGGCATGCCTGGCGACGCCTGCATTTGTTGGCGCTGCCGGCAACGGTCCTCGCGGCGGCGCATTATCTGCTGGTGGTGAAATCCTGGCCCATCGAGCCGATTCTCTACCTCGCCGCGGCGCTGGCGTTGGTGGGCCTGCGCCTGTTCTGGCATCTGCGCGCCCGCACCAGACGACATTCCGCGCCAGGGCGGGCTGAAAATGTCCCCTCATAGGGTGCGCAAGGCAACATCTTGCCGCCAACAGGGGTGTGAAGCGCAACAACTGGCATCGTCGAAAATAATCGACATGAAAGCGCGATTTCCCACTTGCGTGTATTTTGAATGGGACCTAGATAGCGCTCACCGGCGGCGAGGGTTGCCGGGGACGCGGGTTGGGGCTTGGAGCTCTGATTTTGCTGATTTCCGAAGAGGTGGATGG